>JAGVUW010000181.1 GCA_019136035.1 Verrucomicrobiota bacterium
CCCCGGTGCGCTCCTCCAGGGGCAGGGCATCCATGTCGGCCCGCAGGGTCACATTCGGCCCCGGCCCGGCGCCCTCGATCATGGCGATGACATCGGTGCCGAGGAGCGGCGGCCGCGGCGACAGGCCCAGATCCGCGAGGACCGCGCGGACCAGCGCCGCGGTGGCCGTCTCCTGCAGCGCCAGCTCGGGGTGCCGATGCAGCCGGTGACGCAGCCGGACCACCTCGGGCAGGACCGCCGCGATGCTCTCCTCGACCTGACGCTGCCATGGATAGGTTGTGGTCATGATGCTCCCCTGCCCCGCCTGAACCACCCGCTGGCCCGGCGACCGGTCCGCCTACTATAGCCGTCGCCACAGCGCGGGTCACCGGCGCCCGGGCGCCGGGCAGACAACACGAAGGATCGCTCGCCACGTCTCCTGGAACGCGAATGTCCCCAGACGCGAAGGCGTCCACGAGCCGCAACGGCGTCGACAGCACCGCACGCCGATCCGACGCACCAGCCGGAGTCGCCGGCGGCAGGAATGGACGGTGCGGACGATGGAGACGCCGCCGCGAATGCGCCACCCGTAGTCCTCGCAGTCCCGCAGTCCTCCTCTGACGCACCGACGCACGGGCTTACCCGCCCTGGGAGACGGCCGGCCCTCGGGCGGCGCCGCCTACCACTCCCAGTGCCGGTCCGGCCAGGTGGCGGGGAGTGCGCTCAGGAGTGCGTCGAGGCGGTCCTGCAGGGCCCGCTGCGCCCCGCGGCAAGCCGGATCGCCCCAGAGGTTGCGGAACTCGCCGGGGTCGTCCACGAGGTCGTAGAACTCGCCGAAGCTCTCCCCGGGGTAGCCGATGAGCTTGTGGGTGCGGCTGCGCACGGCGAACTGGGTGACGGAGGCCGGGTCGACACCGCGCACGGCCAGGTCGGGCGCCTGGCGTTCCTGGAGGAAGACGATGTCCTTGCCATCAACCCGTCGCGGCTGACGCAGAAGGGCCTGCTGCGCGCGGCCTTGGACGCCTTCCGGGATGGGCGCGCCGCAGAGGTCGAGGAGGGTCGGCATGACGTCGGTCTGGTCGAGGAGCCCATCGGCCTCCTGACCGGACGGGGTGAGGCCGGGGACGCGCCAGATCATGGGGATGCGCGTGACCTCGTCAAAGAGGAAGGGCCCATGGCGCCACTGCCAGTGGTCACAGAGGCTGAGGCCGTGGTCAGCGCTGTAGAGGACCACCGTCGACTCCCAGAGGCCGGCCTGCCGCAGGGCTGCCACCAGACGGTGGAACTGGCTGTCGATGAAGCGCATGTGGTCGTGGCAACTGGCGATGGCACGGCGCAGGGCCGCGTCGTCGGGCTGTCGGCCGCGTTGGCAGTAGCCCTCGTAGCACTGCCGGTACCACGCCGGCCGTCGGGCCAGGTCAGCGGGATCCTGCGCGGGGGGACGCACGGCGGACGGGTCGACGCTGCCGACGAACTCGGCCGGCGTCGAGCAGGGCGGGCTCAGCTCGTGGTAGGAGACATGGCAGAAGAACGGCCGGCCGGCGGCGGCCTGCCGGTTGATGAAGCCGACGGCCTGGTCGGTGATCCAGGTGCCGTCGTGGAGGGCCGCCGGGAGGGTCCGGCGATTCAGGGCATCCTCGACCGCCGACGGGGCGCGCCGGCGGAGGTCATCGATGTACTCACGGCCGAGGAGGTTCTCGCTGAGGTGCACGGTCTCGAAGCCGTAGTAGGGCCTCGCGGCGGTGGCCGGGATACGCGGCGAGAGGGCGCGCTGGCCGTCGGCCACGGGACTGGGGTCCGGGAGGTAGGCCTGCTGGGGCTCGAAGTGGACCTTGCCGCAGGCGGCGGTGGCGTACCCGGCCCGGCGCAGGCACTCGGCCAGGGTCAGCGCCGACGCCGGCAACGGCACGCCATTGGCCCAGACGCCATGCCGGTGCGGGTACTGGCCCGTATGGAGCGTGGCGCGTGTCGGCATGCATACCGAATGCACCGCGAAGGCATTCCGGCAGAGCACGCCGTCGGCCGCGAGGGCGTCGATGGCCGGCGTGCGGGCCAGGACGCCGCCATAGCAGCCGAGCTGGTCGGTGCGGTGGCCGTCGACGACGACCATCAGGACGTTCCGCGCCGCTGTCGACATCGGTCGCCTCCCGCGATCGCACGAGCCATCGCGCCCGGGCACGACGGCTCCGTCTGGCCTGTCCAGGGCGTGCGGTGGACGGAGTGGACAGGGGTGGACAGTCCGGAGCGCCGCTCGGCTCGAGGCGCCCACTCCCCGCTCCCGGCTTCCGCCTGTCGGGGCCTCAGCGCACCAGGCCGAGGACGATGGCGGTGAGGACGACGACCACCACCACCACGGCCGCCACGATCAGGACCTTCGAGCGGCCCCCGGACGCCGCGTCGTCGCCGGCACCACCCGCACCGGAACGCGCCGGCTCGTCCAGCCAGACGCGCGCCTTGCCCAGGCGGATCTGGGCTCCGGGCGCGACCCGCACCAGGCCGTCCACCTTCTTGCCGCCGATGAAGGTCCCAAGGGAGCTGTTGAGGTCCTCGATGTAGACCTCGCCCTCGCTGATGGTGACACGGGCGTGCTGGCGCGACACCGACTCACTCTTGACCGCGATGGTGTTGTTGTTGGCAGAGCCGACGGTGTTCCGGCCGGGCCAGAGGACGGCCTCGTCCTGGACGCCGCCGTCCTCCTCCCAGCGCAGGCGGTACGGGCTCGGTCCGGCCTGGTCGCCGAAGCAGAAGAAGCAGCTCCCGAACTGGAAGACATCGCCGGGCTCGATAGGTGTCTGCTCGATGCTGCGGTCGCCCTTGAGGGTCCCGTGCGAGCTCTTGTTCGCGAGGATCCACGCCCCGCTCGGCTGCTGCTCGACCGTGAAATGGACGCGGCTGACGGTGCGGCCGGCCTCCTGCTTCAGGGCGATGGTGCAGGACGACGACCGGCCTACGCTGAAGCTGGTGCCCACGGCCGCGGACTCGGTGGCGAACCGCCGCAGCTCCTGGCCCTGGCGGTTCATGATTCGACAAACCGGCATGGCGGCCTTACCCCTTATCTTGCGCCCCGTCGACCAGGCCAAGCTCAGCCCGCACAGGCCGATGGTCGGAGGCGAGGCTCTCCGCGATGACCTCCATGGCCAGCACCCGCCACTGCCCCGCCGGACCGGCGAGGATGGCGTCGATGCGCTGGCGGGGAGCGTCGGCTGGGTACGTCGGCGGCCCGTCCAGGCTGTCAAGGCAGTGCCATGATGTCACCAGATGGTTAAGTATAGCACTCTCCGGGGTCGAGTTGAAATCCCCCGCGAGGACAAAGGGCAGGCCGGCGCGCTCGGCGAGGTCCTGCAGAATGGGCAGTGAACGCTGGCGCTGCTCGGCATCCAGATCCAGGTGCGTCCCGCAGAAACGCACGGCCCGCCCGCACCAGGACACATCCACCGCCACCCCACAGCGCGGCTCCTGGCCCGGCAACGGCACCGCCTGCCACGACGACACCGGCAGCCGGGAGAGCACCGCGTGTCCATAGAGGCCGCCCTGGAAGGCGATGGCGGGAGCGAAGAGGGCCGTCATGCCGGTGAGACGCCCGAGTTCGGCGGCCTGGTCGACGCCGCCGCTGCGACGGGAGCCGACGTCGACCTCCTGGACGCTGATCAGGTCGCAGTCCAGCCGGCGCAGCACCGCCGCGGTGCGCTCCAGGTCGAGGCGGTCATCCAGGCCTTGGCCGTGGCGGATGTTGTAGCTGCCGACACGCAGGATCGACATCGCAGCACTCCTCGCCGGCGCCGCCCGGCGCTCAGCGCACGACGATATTCACCAGGCGTCCGGGGACGGCCACCACCTTGACGACGGTCCGCCCGGCGATCTCCTTCTGAACCGCCGCGTCGGCCAGGGCCAGGGCCTGGAGCTGCGCGGCATCGGCGTCGCTCGGGACGCGCAGGCGGGCGCGCGGCTTGCCCTGGATCTGCACCAGGACCTCGACCTCGGCGAGCTTCAGCTTGCTCTCGTCACAGACCGGGTACGGCTCGTGCGCCAGCGAGGTGCTGTGGCCCAGACGCTCCCAGAGCTCCTCGGCCAGGTGCGGCGCATACGGCGCCAGGAGCAGCACGAAGGCCTCCATCGCCGCCCGCGGCCTCGAGTCGGCCTTGCCGAACTCGTTAACGAAGACCATCATCTGGCTGATGGCCGTGTTGAAATTCAGCGAGGCGGTGTCGGCCTCGACCTTGCGGATGGTCTGGTGCAGGAGGCGGTCCTGCTCGGGCGTGGGCGCCGCCGCGGTGATCGCAGCAGAGAGCTCGCCATCGGCACCGATGATCATCTTCCAGACGCGCTGGAGGAAGCGCGAGACGCCCTCGATATCGCGGGTCTGCCAGGGCTTCATCGCCTCCAGCGGCCCCATGAACATCTCGTAAAGCCGGAAGCTGTCGGCGCCATACTGGGCGATGATCTCGTCAGGGTTGACGACGTTCTTCAGCGACTTGGACATCTTGGCCGGAAACTCGGTGAGCACCTCGCCCGTCTGCTTGTGCAGGAAGGTACCGTCGCGGTTCTCAACCTGGTCATTCGGAACCAGAACGCCGCGGGCATCACGGTAGGCCAGGCCCAGAATCATGCCCTGATTCACCAGGCGCTGGAACGGCTCCTTGGTGCTGACAAAGCCGAGATCATAGAGGACCTTGTGCCAGAAACGCGCGTAGAGCAGATGGAGGACGGCGTGCTCGGCGCCGCCGACATAGAGGTCCACCGGCATCCAGTAGCGCTCCTTGGCGGGATTCCAGGGCTCGGCGTCGTTATCGGGGTCGAGGTAGCGCAGGTAGTACCAGCACGACCCGGCCCACTGCGGCATGGTGTGCGTCTCGCGCCGGCCGCGCCGGCCGGTCTTCGGGTCGACGTAGGCCAGCCACGCGGTGGCGTTGGCCAACGGCGACTCGCCGGTGCCCGAGGGCGTGATGTCGTCCATCTCAGGCAGCACCACCGGCAGCTCGTCCTCGAGCAGCTTGGTGGTGCCGTCCTCCATGTGCGCCACCGGGAAGGGCTCACCCCAGTAGCGCTGCCGGCTGAAGAGCCAGTCGCGCAGTTTGTAGTTGACCGTGGGGGTGCCGAGGCCTTCGCGCTCCAGCCAGGCGGTGATGGTGGCGACGGCCTGCTCCTTGGGCAACCCGTCGAGGCTGACCGCGGCGTTGGCACTGCGGATCATGCGGCCGTCGCCCGGCCAGCAGGCCTCGCCGGCCAGGACGGCCTCGACACTCACACCGGCGGCGGCCGCCGCCGCTGCATCCGGCTCCATGATGCAGACAATCGGCAGACCGAAGGCGCGGGCGAACTCGAAGTCGCGGGTGTCATGCGCCGGCACGGCCATGATCGCGCCGGTGCCATAGCCCATCAGGACGTAG
>JAGVUW010000654.1 GCA_019136035.1 Verrucomicrobiota bacterium
CCGGGCCACGGCCGTGAGGCGGCGCTGGATGTCGCGCTGGATGCAGTAGCTGGTGAAGAGCCCGGCGACGTACTGCATGGCGGTCGGCGTGCCGATGCGCATGTTGACCGAGGCACGGACATCGATGTCGGGGAAGTGCCGGCGGACGGTCCGGGCGATGGCCAGGGAGGAGGTCGTGACCGTGTCGACGCCGCCAATGGCGTCCTGGAGGTGGGTCAGGAGGGACCCGACCTGGTTTTCGAGGAAGAGGCTGACGGCCCTGCCGCCGTAGCAGTTGGCATTGAGGAGGAGGTCGAGTTTGAGGCCCATGTCGCGCAGGGCCGCGAGGTCGGCCTCGAGGCGGGCCTGGGCGGCCCAGTCGGTCAGGCCGCGGGACTCGTTCAGGGAGGCCCTTCCCGAGGGCATGTGCACCCACGGAAAGTAGACCTCGACGAGGTGCTCACGGTAGTCCTGGACGATCTCGGGGAAGCTCTCGCCCGACGGGCCGATGCTCTGATAGCCGACTGCGAATTTCACCATGGACCTCATCGCTGGCGCGGGCTTGAGGCAGGGGGACGTCCGGGGGCCGCCCATGCCGCGGCCTATCTTAGGGCCTCGGGGCGGCTCTGCCAAGCGGCCCGGCGGCGCCGCACCGCAGGGCCGCCTCGGGTGTCAGCGCGTGCCGGTGAAGCGCACGATGGCGACGCCGTGGTGCTGGAGTTTGAGGGTGAGGGCCTTGCCGTCGAAGCGCACCGCCTCGATGCCGTAATCGCCGAGTTCGACCGGGATGCGTATGCGGTTCTTCTCGGCGAAGAGCCGGTCGTAGTCGGGGTCGGGCGCGGTGAGCTTCTCCTCGGCCTGGCTCCAGGCGGTGAGGCCGAAGGCGGCCGGGTCGAGGCGGACCTCGACCTCCTGGTCGCGGTGCTCATGGGCGATGTGGGCGATCACGGCCAGGACGCGCGGCCGCTCGCGGTCGCGGTAGAGCGAGACGTAGATATCCTCACCGCGGACGACCTGGACCGCCTCCTGGTTGCGCCAGTAGGGCATGAACTCGGCCTGCGGCACGCCGAAATCCTCGTAGATGCGCACGATCTTGTCGAACCAGCCGTAGTGGAGCCGCGCCGGGCTGGCAATGGTGTTATGGACGAGGGTGCCGGCGAGGGCGGCGCGCGTCATGCGGAAGCGGTAGCGCTCCGGGTCCTCCTTGCCACCGCCGAACTGCTTGAGGAGCGGGTCGGCCGGGACGTAGACACTCGAGGTGATGCCGAAGGGCAGGCTCGAGTGCTCCAGGGCGAAATCCAGGAGGCTGTAGGTATCCTGGAGGTCCTTGCCGTCGTGGAAGGTCGGCGAGCTCATCTGACGGAGGCCCTCGCCATTGAAGAAGTGGGTGACGTGGGTGAAGGTCGGCCACTGCACGCACTCGGAGTTATGCACGACGATGGCGTAGTCGCTGACGCCATGGCGGGCGAAGGCGCCGGCGAGGCGCTGGTAGAGCCGGCGCTGGGCGAGGATCGGGTAGCGGTCCTGGCAGCCATGGAGGGCATTGCCGCAGCGGAAGGCGGCGCCGAAGTCGAGGTAGATGCCGCGCAGGGGCACGCGGTCGAGGAGGCGGTCGAACTTCCAGGCGAAGAACTTGCCGGCGTCGGAGGCGGCGCAGGTCCAGTACCAGGCACGGGTGACGCCGTCGCGTTCGTAGGTCAGGTGGCTGGCCGGGGCGACGCCCCACTCGGCGATGCGGCTGGCGGCCTCGGGGTACTCCTCGGGGATGAACATGGCGGCGGTGTAGGGCGTGAAGCCGGCGCGGTTCTCCTCGCCGCGGCGGTGGTGTTCCATGAGCCAGGTCCATGACTTCGGCTCGGCCTGATCGAGGGGCAGATCAAAGAAGCCGGCGCCCTCCCATGAAGAGAGGCCCCAGGCGATGGTGGGGACGCGGGGCGCGGGGCGGTTCAGGTGGACGGCGTAGTCGTCGGAGAAGAGATTCAGGGGGTACTGCGTAGGGAGCGGCCGCACCGGGGTCGCGAGGAGTCCGAACTCGAGGTCGAGTTCGGTGCCGGCGGCGAGGCTGTCGGCGAAGGTGATTTCGAGGGCGGTGCTGTCGCCGTCGCGGCGCAGTCGCAGGGGCCGCGGCAGGCGGGTTTGCCAGCCCGCCGACGACTCGGCAAACCAGGCCAGGCCGCGTTCGTGGTTGCCGATCCACACCGACGGGTAGAAGGGCAGCTCGTGGTCGCGGTCGAGCCAGAGATTGCGGCGGCTGCCGCCGCCGAAGCCGGAGGCCGTGGCGTGCGCGAAACGCGCCACCGCCGCGGGTAGCGCCAGGCGCAGCGACACGGCGCCGAGGTCGCGCCGGGCCTGGACACGCAGACGCGTGAACAGGACGCCGTCATACTCGGCCCAGGACTCCTGGCGCACCGCCCAGCCATCGCCCTCGGCGGCGTTGCTGAACTCGACGCGCACCGGCGTACGGCGCTGCACCGCGGGGGCACCGCCCGCGACCGCGACGCCGTCGATCAGCAGGGCCGCCGGAGCGCTGAGGAGGTCGTGGCCCTGCGACTGCACCGCGACCGGCAGCAGCGAGCCATCGAAGCGGACCTGGCGGCCCCAGGCGGCGAGGTCCAGGCGGGCGCCCTCCGAGCGGCACTCCAGGGGTGTGAAGGGCGGCGGGACGACGTCCGGGACCTCGGCGAGGTCCTCCCAGGGCCCCGGGCCGGTCCAGGTGAAGCGCTTGGCAGTGTGGACCGCCATGGCGTCGCCCTGGCCCGAGACGACCTCGGCGACGTAGGCCCCGGTCGGCCAGTCGCGCGGGAAGGGCACCCGGAAGGCCTCGTCGCTGGTCAGGGCCTGCCGCAGGCGCTCCTGGCCGTCGGGGCCGAGCAGGCGTACGGCCGGCGCGGCCGCGCCGGTCTGCGCCTGGAGCAGCGACCAGCGCGGCTTGAAGATGATCTCACCGGCGCCGAAGCGCGGGGTGACATCGAGGTAGTCGGCACTGAGCCGGAAGGGCACCACCTGCTGCAGGAGGATAGCCTTGTCGGGTCCGCCGAGCTGGAAGCAGAGGTTGCGGGCGCTGGCGGCGGTGATGGCGGTCTCGATGGCCAGGGCGGCGCGCCCGCCGGGCTCCAGGCGGGTGGACCGCTGCACCAGAATATCGCCATCGCCGGCGCTGTTCAGGGCCCGGACGGTCCAGGTGTACTCGCCGCCGCGGGCGCTGCTCACCGTGACCCTCTGGGCGAAGTGCCCGAAGGACGGGTCGCCGCTGTCGGCGGTGCTGGCCGCGTCGGCATTCCCGGCAAGGCGGATGGTGACGAAGTGCTCGGGGTTGCCGTAGTTCGAGGTGGCGGTCTGGAGCGAGGTCAGCCCGATGGCATCCAGGCAGCGCCAGGTCCGGCAGAAGTTGATCCTGAGGTCGCGTTCGGGCACCGGCGCAGTGAGGCCGAGGCTGGCGAAGGGTATCCGCAGTTCGCCCTGCCAATGCCAGCGGCCGTCGATGCGGAAGCTCAGGTTGGAGGCGTACTGCCAGGGCCCGTCGAAGGTGGCATCGCGGTCGCGGCTCTCGCACCAGCCGCCGGCGGGATTGCCGGCGAAGCGGTACTGGCGGCCATCGACATCGAGGTAGAACTCGAAGGACTCGTCGGTCCAGACTTCGGGCTCGGCGCCCTCGCGTTTCTGGCCGGGCAGGAGCCGTGCGCCAGTCGGGAAGAGGGTCTCGAAACCGACGTATAGGGCCTCGCCGTCGTGGGCCATCAGCGGCCGGTTGTTGGGGTAGCTCAGGGAGGCCTCGGGGCGGCCCTGGTCCAGGAGCGTGACCACCGAGGCGGCGCCCTGCCAGGCCGGGTCGTCGAGGCGGCCATCGACGGCCGGCGCCGCCGCCAGACGCGGCACCGACAGGATCGTCGGGTAGCGCCCGAGCGCGGTGCCGGCCTCGACCCCGGCATCGGCCGCGATCGCCGCCGGGTCGAGGGCCTCACGCCAGACCTTGAGGTCGCGGAGGAAGACGTCGTTGGCGCCCCACGGCCGGGCGGTGATCCAGCCATCCTTGTACGGCCCGAGGTTGAGTCGGGCGTAGGGCGGGTAGGTCGCCGGGAAGCCCTGCGGCATCTCGCCGACGCGCTGTCCATCGAGGTAGAAGCACACCGCCTTGCCGTCCCAGGTGACGGCGGCGCGGTAGTCCTGTCCAGGCCGGAGGGGCTTCGGGGTGACCATGCGGATGGACTCGGGGAGCTGCTTGTAGGCGACCTGCAGGCGCCAGTCGTTCTGGATGAAGTAGAAGCCGAGGAAGCCGCGGCCCTCCAGGCGCAGGGCCACGAGGTGGCGGTTATGCAGGCGGTTGGCGGCCTCGGGCTCGTGGTAGCGCAGGGTGAAGGCCAGTGTCCCGGCCGGCGCGAACCACGGCGCCGCGGGGATGGCCGGTCCGAGGTCCTGGCCGACGGCCAGGGCCTGGACGCCCTCGGCGAGCGGGGCGAAGGTGCCCTCGAGGCGCAGGGCCTGCTCGCCGGCGCGGAGATCCCGGGGGCCATCCAGCGGCAGCACGAGCGACGGCTCGGCGGCGGCCGCCGCGGCCGCCGCGATGGCCAGGGCCGACAGCAGCAGCCTGGCGGGCCGGAACCGGCCGCATCTCTGCGGGTCATGGTGGCGCGTCATCATGGGATCCTCCTCGTACTGCCGTCACGCCACCCCCGCGGCAGCACCCCCGGGCGGCGGCCAGACCACCGGTCACTATGCTGTGCCGAGCGCGCCAACGCCAGCGCCGCGGCGCGACGTCCTGCGCCGCTGTTCTGTCCGGTGCCGTAGGCGCCGGCGGGGCGCCTCGCAGGGAGCATCGCGACGCGGCGCAGTTGCGGCCTCTGGGTCAGAGTGCCGCGTTCACGCGGACGCGTGCGCCGTGGCTTCAGCCCGGCGCGACCACGGATGCCGCCGCGGCCTGAAGGCACACGCGGCACACTGCCGGCTGAAGCCGGTGCTCTGACGGGGACAGCCCGGCAAGACGATGGTCCATGGTGTTCAGCCCGGCGCAACCTCGGATGCCGCCGCGGCCTGAAGGCACGCGGCACACTGCCGGCTGAAGCCGGTGCTCTGACTGGAAAGGCTCCGGAGGGCGATGACTCATGGTGTTCGATCCGGCGCGCGCGGTTGCCGTTTCCCGGGCGCCGTGGTGCGGGGCGCCCGGGAGGTCCACGGACGGCGCCGCGGGCCGACTCGGCGGCACCGCGGTGGATCCATGCCAACCCCGTGGTGTCGAAGGCCGCAGGCAGCCCGAGATGACGCCGGTCCGATGGATGGCGCCGACTTGGCGGTCTATACTGCGTTGCTTGTCAAGCCATTCCGGGCAGCGGATGTTCCGACGGCACGATCGCGCCTTCAACCGAGGAGAACGCCCATGATGCACTGCAGTC
>JAGVUW010000314.1 GCA_019136035.1 Verrucomicrobiota bacterium
CGTGACCAACGGCAGCGGCTCGGCGCGCAGCGGCCTGTACGCCTCCTACACCGACGAGCAGATGTGCCAGGTGCGTCGCCAGGAGCAGAAGAAGGCGGCCGTGGTCGGCGAGTACGGCGCCCTGGCGTTGCTCGACTACACCTCGGCGGCGGTCAAGAGCCCGACGGACAACGGCCCGGTGGCCGACCTGGCGGCGCTGATCACGGCGGCGCGGCCGAAGGTGATCTACACGCACAACCTCGCGGACAAGCATGACACCCACGTCGGCGTCGTGCTGAAGCTCATCCAGGCCCTGCGCCAGGTCCCGGCCGAGGCGCGCCCGCAGCGCCTCCTGGGCTGCGAAGTCTGGCGTGACCTGGACTGGCTCTGCGACCAGGACAAGACGCCCCTGCGCGTGGATACCCATGAGAACCTCGCTGCGGCCCTGCTCGGTGTCTTCGACTCGCAGATCGCCGGCGGCAAACGCTACGACCTGGCCACCATGGGCCGCCGCCGCGCCAATGCCACCTACTTCGCCTCGCACGGCGTCGATGACTCCGAAGGCCTCACCTTCGCCATCGACATGACCCCGCTGGTCACGGACCCGTCGCTCTGCCCGCAGGCGTTCATCGCGGGTTACATGGACCGTTTCGCGGCCGAGGTCCGTGGCCGCATCGCCAAGCTCAGCGGCCGCTGAGCCCGGCCCGCGGGGGGGGCCGAGTGCGGCCTCCCCGCGGTGCCACGCCAACCAAGAGGGTGCCTGCATGACCGACCAGGAACGCAACCAGCTCATCGCGCGCAAGCTCGGCGAGGGCATGAGCCTCTCCGACCTGCAGAAGCTGCTCAAGAGCGAGTACGGCCTCCAGATGACCTACCTGGAGCTGCGTCTGCTGGCAGCGGAGCTGCCGGTGGACTGGGGCCCGGAGAAGCCTGAGAAGCCGGCCCCGGCGGCGGCTGATCTCGCCGCCGATGACGAGGCCGGCGATGCCGACGACGCCGACGAGACGCCCGGCGCCGGGCGGACGACGGTGACCATCAGCAAGCTGGTCCGGCCCGGCGCGGCCATCAGCGGCGATGTGGTTTTCGCCTCGGGTGCCAAGGCTGAGTGGTTCGTCGACACCATGGGCCGCCTTGGCCTGAACCCCGCCCCGGGCAGCGCCCGGCCGACGCAGGACGACCTGCGGGACTTCCAGACGGAGCTTCAGCGCCAGCTCAGCGGCATGATGTGAGGCGCGGTCGCGCCGGCGGGCGTCGCGGTGGCGGGAAAGTACCCGGTTGGGTCGGGCTGTCATTTGCCGCCCGGGTGGTGCAGTGTATAGTACTTGGCTTTGAGATGTCGTGGCCGGTGCCCGTGGTCTCCGGCCGCAGTCCTTCGGGATCGCGCCGGGACGGCGCCGCGGCGGAGGGCCGTGGCCTGTCAGACGGCTGCCTCGGGACAGCGGTGGGCCGCCTGGGGCGGCCGGGCCGCCTGCCGGCTGCAGCCGGCGGTGCGGATGCAGGCCCTTGGGGCAGTTGAGGTAAGGAAGCAGGACGATATGGCAGTCAAGATCAGACTTCGCAGGTCGGGCAAGGTCAACGAGCCCTCGCACCGCATCGTCGTTACGGACGTGCGCAGTCCGCGCGACGGTCGTTTCATCGAGATCATCGGTATGTACGACCCGCGTCACAAGACCGAGCGTCTCGACCTGGAGCGTGCTGACTACTGGCTCGCCCGTGGCGCTCAGGCCAGCGAGACCGTCGCCGCGATCATCAAGCGCACGCGTGCCGGCGTCGCACTCGACGCCCGTCCGAGTGTCGCGAAGGCCGCGTCAAAGCCCGCCGCGGCGGCTGAGGCCCCGGTGGCGGCACCCGCCCCGGCGGACGCCTGAGCGGCAGCCACGAGACCGGACCATGATACAACTGCTTAAGAAGCTCTTCGGGGCATCGGCCGCCGAGGCCGGGGCCGAGCCTGCGCCAGCCGATGGCGTCGCGCCACGGTCAACGGCGGCTCCGGTGGACAGCGTCGCCGGCGAGGGGATCGAGGGTTTCGTCTCTTACGTCGTGCGCTCGCTGGTCGACAGCCCGGAGCAGGTGCGCATCAGCACGGCCGACGGCGACCGCGGCACGGTCATTACCGTCAGTTGCGAGAAGAAAGACATCGGCAAGATCATCGGCAAGAACGGCAAGACGATCGCTGCCATCCGGGCCCTGGCCAACGGCGCCGGCGGCCGCATGGGCAAGCGCGTCAGCGTCGAAGTGCAGGACTGACGCCGCGGCATGCTCCTGGATATCGTCACCCTCTTCCCGGGCATCTGCGAGGGGCCCCTGCGGGAGTCCATCGTAGGGCGGGCGCGGGAACGCGGTCTGGTGACGGTCCGGACCACCAACCCGCGTGACTTCACTCAGGACCGGCACCGTACGGTCGACGACACGCCGTACGGCGGCGGTGTCGGGATGGTCCTCAAGCCTGAGCCGTTGGTGGCGGCAGTGGAGAGCGTACGCGGCGCCGCGTCGCATGTGGTCCTGCTGACGCCGCAGGGCCGGACCTTCACGCAGGTGACGGCCCGGCGTCTGGCCGGGATGGCCCATCTGGTGCTGGTCTGCGGCCACTATGAGGGCGTCGACGAGCGGGCCTGTCAGGCGGTGATGGATGAAGAGTTGTCGTTGGGCGACTATGTGCTGACCAACGGCACGATTGCGGCAGTGGTGGTGGCCGACGCGGTCATACGCCTCCTGCCGGGGGTCCTGGGTGCGGACGAGTCGAGTCAGGATGAGTCCTTTGGGCGTGACGGCTGGCTGGAGTATCCGCACTACACGCGGCCAGTGGAATTCCGGGGTATGCGGGTGCCCGAGGTGCTGCTGTCGGGCGACCATGGCAACATAGAACAGTGGCGCCGGGAGCAGTCCCTGCTGCGGACTGCCGCCCGCCGGCCCGAGCTGCTGCAGCGCCATGAGGAGACAGGCCATGAATAAGATCCAGAAGATCCACCGCGAGAACATGAAGAGCGAGATTCCCGAGTTTTCGATCGGGGATACCGTTCAGGTCGACATGCGCATTGTCGAAGGCGGTAAGGAGCGCGTGCAGGCCTTTACCGGCACCGTCATCGGCCGCCACGGCGAGGGCATTGCCGAGAGCGTCACCCTGCGCCGCGTCTCGTTTGGCCAGGGCCTCGAGCGCGTCATCCCGCTGCACAGCCCGCGTCTGGCCAACCTGACCGTGGTGCGCCAGGGCAGCGTCCGTCGCGCCAAGCTGTACTACCTGCGCGACATGGTCGGCAAGTCCGCCCGTGTCAAGGAGCGTCAGGCCGAATCGTGAGTCGAGTCCGGCAGGGCGCTCAGGCGCCGGCCGACGCGGCCGCGGCGGACCGCTACATCCACGAACGGCGGGCCCAGTCTGAGGGGTTCCGGGCGGTTGTCGGTGTAGACGAGGTCGGCCGCGGCACGCTGGCCGGCCCGGTCGTGGCGGCGGCAGTGCGATTGCCGCCTGGCGGCGTCTCCCTGCCTCTGGATGACTCCAAGGCCCTGCGTCCGCGGCAGCGCGAGGTGCTTGCGGCGGCGTTGCTGCGGACTCCCGGCGTGCACGCCGCCATTGGCGCGGTGTCGGCGGCACGCATTGACGAGATCAACATCCTTCGCGCCACGCTCGAGGCGATGCGGCAGGCGCTGGAGTGTCTCGGCGCGGAGGCCGACTACGCGTTGGTCGACGGTCTGCCGTTGCGGGGCTTGCCGGTGCCGGCGGCTTTCATCGTCCAGGGCGATGCGCGCAGCGCCAGCATCGCCGCGGCCAGCATCGTTGCCAAGGTCTACCGTGACGCCCTGATGGTGCGTCTGGCGGCGGCCTGTCCTGGCTATGGTTTTGAGCGACACAAGGGCTACGCTACAGGGGAACATCGCGCGGCACTGGCCCGTCTAGGGCCTTGTTCGCTGCACCGCCGCTCCTTCGCGCCAGTGGCGCAGGTTCTGGACCGGCAGCAGCGGCAACCGGAGCTGCCGCTGGGTGCCTGAGCACCCGCGCGGCGGCCTTGCCGGGTTCAGCGCCCGCGGCCAAGCCGACCATGCCGATCCGTGAGAAAATCCGTCCCGCGGTCCGTGAGATCGTCGGGCACCTGGTGGCCAACGGCTTCGAGGCCTACATCGTGGGCGGCGCCGTGCGCGACCTGCTGATGGACCTGACGCCGAAGGACTACGACATCGCCACGGCAGCGACTCCCGAGGACGTCCGCCGTATCTTCGGCCGGCGCCGGGCGCGCATCATCGGCCGGCGCTTCCGACTGGTGCACGTCTACGCCGGCTCCGAGATCTACGAGGTCAGTACCTTCCGTCGCGCCCCCTCCGAGGACGAACGCCGCGAGCACCATGACGACGACGGCGTGATGATCTGGCGCGACAATGAGTATGGCACCCTCGAGCAGGATGCCGAGCGCCGCGACCTGACCGTGAACGCCCTCTACTACGACCCGGTTGGCGGCCGCGGCATCATCGACATGGTGGGCGGTGTGCGCGACCTCGAGGAGCGCTGCGCCCGCGCCATCGGCCCGGCTGCCACGCGTCTGGAAGAGGACCCGGTGCGCATGTTGCGGGCGCTGAAGCTGGTCGGGCAGTTCGACTTCCATCTTGACGAGGATCTCGAGGCGGCGTTGCGGGCGCGGGTTGACCGTATCGCCCTGGCCAGCCAGAACCGCCTCTTCGAGGAGCTCCTGAAGATCCTGGCGACGAGCCGATCGCTGGCGATCCTGGAGGCCTTCGAGTCCTACGGCCTGCTGCAGCACTACTGGCCGGCCCTGGCGTCGATCTGGTCGACGCCGGCAGGCGTGCGCACGCGTCGTCTCCTGGCCGAGCGCGACCGCTGTGTGGCGACCGGAGGCTACTCCACCTCGAAGGCCCTGGCCCTGGCCACGGCCTGCCTGCCCTACGTCATCAGCCGCCTGGGCGGTCCGTCGACCGACGACCTCTGGGAGCATGACCCGGCTCGCGACAGCGGCTGCCGGCAGTTCATCCAGGACTTCTTCCACCCGTTCCCGGTCTCGCGCTTCTTCCAGGCGCGTGTCCGTGATATGATCCTGCTTCTGCCGCGGCTGTCGCAGCGATTGCGCCTGACACGACTGGCGCGGCACCCTGAGTACAAGTATGGTCGGGAGCTCTACACGTTGCTCGGGCGCGTCTGCGGCTGGCCGGAGGATCGCCTCGAGGGCTGCCCGCCGCCTGACGCCGCCGAGAGCGCCCCGCCGGGGCCCCGGCCTCGGCGGCGTGGCCGGAGGGCGCCCAGGAAGGCCGGGCGCGAGGTGGCATGAAGTACTGGATCGGTCTGGCGGTTATCGTGGTGCACGTGGCGGTGCTGGGGCTCTTCCTTGGGCCGTGGCGCGGTCACCAGGCTGTGGCCGGTGCCCA
>JAGVUW010000093.1 GCA_019136035.1 Verrucomicrobiota bacterium
CAGATCCCCGGCGCGCGGGCGCCGGGCATGGCAAGGCGAAACATCGCTCGCCATCGGTGTGGAGCGCGAGTGTCCACAGACGCGAATGCGTCCACGAGCCGCAACGGCATCGACAGCACAACGACGCGATGTTTCATACGAGGGCGTCGGACCAGGGACGCTCGGGGAGGCGCTGCGAGCGACGTTCCGCCGTGTTCTACTTGTCGCCGTGGGCGGCGTCGGCGGGCGTTGTGCGGCTCCAGTGGGCGCGGAGGTAGTCGATGTAGCGCTGGCCCATGGCGGTCGGGATGTTGGCCGGGAAGTGGTTGCCGACGGCCCAGATCAGGCCGGCGCACTGCGGCGCCAGGGCCAGGGTGCGGTCCATCTCGCGCTGCACCGCGTCCCAGCTCTCGAAGGTCAGCGTCCGGCAGTCGACGGCGCTGCCGACCAGGCAGTGGGTCCGGCCGAAGTGGCGCACGACCCACTCGAAGTCGTTGCTGGGTTCGAAGATGAAGCCCTCGGCGCCGGCCCGGGCGAGGTCCGGCATGAACATCGTGTAGGTCCCGTCGCTGCAGAAGAGGACGCGCTTGCCGGCGCGGTGGAGGACCTCCCAGCAGCGCCGGTAGAGCGGCACGATGACATGGCGGTAGAAGGCCGGATGCAGGAAGGGGCCCTCGGTCCAGACGAAGTCGTCGTGCTGGATGAAGACCTCGATCGAGGTCTGGGCCCAGGCCTCGACGTGGTGCAGGGTCAGGGCGCCGAAGGACTCCAAGACGCGCGCGAAGCGCTCCGGCTCGGCGGCAGCGAGCAGGAGCATCTCCCATCCGAAGGCATGGATGGCGCCGGAGATGACGGTCTTGTAATAGCCGCCGGTGCAGAGCTGGTTGGGGAAGGCGGCCGACTGCCTCTGGTAGTGGTTCTCATAGAAGCGCACCAGCTCGGCCATGTCGGGGAGGCCATACTCGCGCACGGCGTCGAACTCGAGGACCTCCCGTGGTGACGCGAAGGGGCAGACGCCGGCCGGGCGCCGGTCGGTGCCATTCCCGGCGTAGTCGGCGTGGCCCATGTCGGTGACCCGGCCGCGGAGGTTCCAGCCGACCGGGCCGTCGTGCACGCCGAAGAGGAAGTCGTAGTCCCAGGCGTCGCAGAAGCGCCGGTTCTCGTCGGGGTCGCCGCGGCGCGGCCCGAGGGTGGCCTCGATGAGGCCGGTGTGATACGTCGAGACCGAGTACTCGGTATGGGCGAGGCGCGGCGTCGGCCGGAGGAAGACGGCATCTCGGCCTAGGGTGCGGCTCATGGCGGTGCGGTCTCCTGGTGCGTGTCGTGGCGGGTCAGGGCGTGGTCCTTGTCGTCGTACTGGCGGGCTCTGCCGGGTCCTCGAGGGCGGGCAGGAGGACCGTCATGCGGGTGCCCCGGCCGGGGCGGCTGTCGACCAGGATCGTGCCGCGATGGCCGCGCACGATGCCCAGGACGACGGCCAGGCCCATGCCGCGGCCGACGCCGCGAGTGCTGAAGAACGGGTCGAAGATGCGCTGTCGGGTCTCCTCGTCGAGGCCGTCGCCGGTGTCCTCGACCGTGAGGGCGGCGTAGCGTCCGGGCGGCAGGGCGTCGCTGTTGACGCCGGCCAGGAGCATGGCCGCGTCGGCCTGGACCGCGCCGGCGCGGACGCGTATGGCGCCCTCGCCGCGGATCGCCTCGGCGGCGTTGGTTACCAGGTTCACCACGAGCTGCTCGCACTGCGCGGTGTCGACCTCGACCACCGGCATGACGCCCTCGGGCGGCTCCAGGCAGAGGCGCACCCGCGATGGCACCCCGGCCCGCAACAGGGGCTCGAGGCGGGCCAGCAGCGCCGGGAGGGTCAGGCGGGCCAGACGGAAACGCCCGCAGCCGGAGTAGTCGAGCATCTGGCGACTGATGGCGGCGGCGCGCTCGGCGGCGGTCTGGATGCTGCGGGCTGCCGTGGCGGTCTCGGAGTCCGCGGGGACATCCATGAGGACCAGCGCCGTGTTGCCCAGGATGGTCGTCAGCAGGGTGTTGAAGTCATGCGCCACGCCGCTGGCCAGCACGCCCAGGCTCTCCAGGCGCTGCGCCTGGCGGGCGCGCTCGGCCAGGTCGCGCTCGCGGGCCTGCAGGTTGGCCTGGACCTGGAACACCCGCCAGAGGTAGACCACCGCCGCAAAGCCCAGAAGTGTCGGCACCACCAGCGGCGTCGAGGCCAGCCAGGTCACCCAGGCCGACGGCCGCAGACCCAGAAGCTCCGCTGCCGAGGTCACACTCTCGGCCAGGGTGATCCAGAAGAACAGCAGGGCCAGCGGCAGGACACGCCAATCGCGGTAGCGGTGGTAGATCAGCAGGGTCAGCGCCAGGGTCACCATGCTGACGTTCATCGCGAAAACCAGCAGGTACGGCCGGCCCAGGAGATGCAGGCCGAGCGCCGCCGCCGCCAGCACCGCCAGCAGGCCGGCAGAGGGCCCGGCGTCACGCCAGAATCCCCCGCGCGGACGGCGTTCGCGAGGCTGCTTGGGCAGGGCGTTCATCCTGACTCCCGGGCTGCGGCCGGGGCCTGGCGGCCGCAGACAGACCTAATGTGAACGGCACACCGCGGCCTTGCAAGGCCCACGGCGACGGTGGACCAGCCTGGGACACGGGGGACACGGGGGAGGGAACGCTGAACGCTGAACGCCCAACGCCGAAAGCTGAACGCCCAACGCCGAACGCCGAACGCCGAACGCCGAACGCCGAACGCCCAACGCCGGAGGCACGAGGCAGGACTCCCGACGCCCGAGGCCCGAGGCAGGACTCCCGACACCCGAGGCCCGACGTCGGAGCGGGCAAGGCCCGTCCGTGCCGGCCCGTGTGGGTCCGTGTCCGTCCGTGTCTGGAGCCGGAGGGCCGCGTCACGCGGCCTCCGGGAGGTCCACGGACGGCGCCGTGGACCCACTCGCGGCGGTTGCGTCGCCGCCGCCGCCCTGGGAGCGCCGAACTCCTGTTCGGCTCCCCGCGGGCTCTGGCGAGGCTATAGTGACTCCGTTGTCGTGGCGTTCTACCGCCGGCGCGGCGCGCGCCCCCATTCCTTAATTAACAGCCGGCCGTCCTTAGCGGGGCGGCCAGGGGTTTCCCGGACAGCATGGACAGCGAGCAGATACGCATTCGGGGCGCAGCCCAGAACAACCTCCGTCATCTCGATCTCGACCTGCCGTTGCGGCAGATGATCGTGGTCACGGGGGTGAGCGGCAGCGGCAAGTCGTCGCTGGCCTTTGACACCCTGTATGCGGAAGGTCAGCGCCGCTATGTCGAGACCTTCAGTGCCTACGCGCGGCAGTTCCTGGAGCGCATGGACAAGCCGCGTGTCGACTCGATCCAGGGCATCCCGCCGGCGATCGCGATCGACCAGACGAATCCGGTGCGGACCTCGCGGTCGACGGTCGGCACGATGACCGAGCTGAACGACCACCTCAAGCTGCTCTTTGCGCGTTTTGCGCGGCTGTACTGCGACGGCTGCGGCCGTGAGGTCCGTCGTGACGCGCCGGACAGCATCTACGAGGATGTCACCCGCCGTCTGGAGGCCGTGGGGACACCGCGCGGGGTGATCACCTTCGAGGTGACGCTGCCGGAGGGCCTGCCGCTGGAGGACTTCCGTGGCCTGCTCGAGGCGCAGGGATTCCGCCACCTGGTCGGCCAGCGCGGTGCGGTGGTCGAGGTGGTCCACAGCCGCCTGCGCTGGGATCCGTCGCGCCGGGCGCACGCGGTCGAGGCGCTGGAGTCGGCGCTGGCCTGCGGCCATGGCCGTCTGGCGGTGCGGGCCGTGGACGAGGCCGGCGGTTACGGCGAGCCCTGGCGGTTCTCCGCCGGGCTGCACTGCGCCGACTGCGATCGCGCCTACGCCGATCCGACGCCGAATCACTTCAGCTTCAACTCGGCGATCGGGGCGTGCCCGACCTGCCGCGGCTTCGGGCGGGTCATCGGCGTCGACTACGACCTGGTCATACCGGACCCCTCGCGGTCGCTGCGGGACGGCGCCATCAAGCCCTGGCAGTCCGGGATGTCGCGCGAGTGCCAGGACGACCTCATGCGCTTCGCGCGGCAGCGCGGCGTGCCGGTGGGGGTGCCGTGGCGTGAGCTCTCCGAGGCGCATCGTGGCTGGGTGATCGAGGGCGAGGGCTCCTGGCAGGATGGGCATTGGTACGGCATCCGGCGTTTCTTCGAGTTCCTCGAGAGCAAGGCCTACAAGATGCACATCCGCGTCCTGCTCTCGCGCTACCGCTCGTACCTGCCCTGCCCGGACTGTGGCGGGACGCGTCTGAAGCCCGAGGCGCAGTGCTGGCGGGTCGGTCCCGGCGCCGGCCTGAACCTGCACACGCTGCAGAGTCTGCCGATCGACCGCGTGCAGGAGTTCTTCGCGACGCTGCGTCTGACGGCGGGGCAGGACGCCGCGGCGGAGGCGCTCCTGACCGCCATCCGCGCCCGCCTCGGCTATCTGGTCGAGGTCGGGCTGGGCTACCTGACCCTGGACCGGCAGTCGCGTACGCTGAGCGGCGGCGAGGTCCAGCGCATCAACCTGACCACGGCCCTCGGGACCTCGCTGGTCAACACCCTCTTCGTGCTGGACGAGCCCAGCATCGGTCTGCATCCGCGTGACATCGGCCGCCTGGTGGGGGTGCTGCATCGTCTGCGTGATGCCGGCAACAGCCTGGTGGTGGTCGAGCACGACCCGGCGGTGATCCGGGCGGCCGACCGGGTGATCGACCTCGGCCCAGGGCCGGGCCAGGCCGGCGGGCGGGTTGTCTACAACGGCACCCTCGCGGGCCTGCTGGCGTGCCGCGAGTCGTCGACGGCCGCCTACCTCGGCGGGCGGCGGCGGGTGGCACCGGCGGGGTCGCAGCGGCCGGTGACCGCCCGCAGCGCGGCGCTGGTCCTGCGCGGCGCCGCCGAGCACAACCTCAAGGATATCGACGTCCGCCTGCCGCTGCGGCGCCTCGTCTGCGTCACCGGCGTCAGTGGCTCCGGCAAGTCGACGCTGATCCAGGACATCCTCTACCCGGCCTTGCGGAAGCATCTGGGGCTGCCCAGCGAGGCGCCCGGGCGGCACCGGGGGCTGGAGGGCTTCAAGGGCCTCACCGGCGTCGAGATGGTCGACCAGAGCGCCATCGGCCGGACGACGCGCTCGAATCCGGCCAGCTATGTCGGCGCCTGGGATGCCATCCGGGCTCGTTTTGCGCAGGCGGACCTGGCGCGCCAGCGCGGCTACACGGCGGGGACCTTCAGCTTCAACTCCGGCACCGGGCGCTGCCCGACCTGCGGCGGCACCGGCTTTCAGCACATCGAGATGC
>JAGVUW010000441.1 GCA_019136035.1 Verrucomicrobiota bacterium
AACGGGGACGTTGCTCTGCGAACCGGTGAGCTTGACGCCCTCGTCGGGGACGAGGCCATAGCGCAGGGCCCAGTCGCAGCGGCACTGGTCGATGAGGGTGAAGGCGAGCGGCGTCGCGCCGATGCGGACTTCGAAGGGCTCCTTGAAGGCATCGACAGTGCAGGCCGAGAGGCAGCGCCGGCAGCCGCGCTCGCATTCCTGGCGCAGCCCGGCGAGGTCGGCGAGGGGGTCTTCGGTGAGGGGCTGATCGACGACGATGGCCAGGTAGCGCATGCTGGTGCCGAAGTGCGGATGGCGCACGAAGCCGCCGCGGGTCAGGGTCCCGAGGCCGGCCGCCACTGCCGCGAAGCGGTTGCTGAAGGCATTCGGGTACTGCCCGCGCGGGTTCGCCACCCAGGAGCCGGTGCCGCAGAGGTCGTCGGTGACGGCGCAGTGCCAGCCCCAGCCCTGGAGGATCTTGGTGAGGGCGACGGCGGTCAGGCGCAGGTGGCGGTGGCTCTGGTGCTGCGCGAAGGCGTACGGCCCGATGGCCTCGGCCGGCTCCTGGCCCAGGCGTTCGACGCTCTCCTGGGGAAGGCGCAGGCCCAGGACGATCACCGAGGCGGCGCCCTCGAGGTGGTCCGACGGCGCCTGCACGCGGCGCTGGTCCACGGTGACGTCGGCGCCCGCACTCAGCCAGAGCCGGCCAGTCTCGCGGGCGTGCAGGATGGCCTCGCCGTCCATGGCGGGGCGCACCTGCGCGGCGATCGCCTCCAGGCGCGCCGCCGAGCTGATGCCGACGACATCAGCGCCGAGTTCCTGGGCCAGGCGCTTGACCACAGCCGCGCGGTCGCCACGCGGCGCCACCGCGCTGGGCGTCGCCGAACGCCGCACGGGAGTCAGGCGGGCGCTGGTCAGGGCGAAGGCGTGGAAGGCGCCCGGGCGGGCCTGGAAGAGCTCGCCGGCGCGGTCTTTGACCTTCTGGACGACGCCGCGGCCGGGCTCGGCCTGCACGCCGCCCATCATGTAAGGCGCCGCGCTGTAGCCGAGCTTCTCGAGGTCGGCGGCGGTGTAGAAGGCGCACTTGCGTCCGAGGTAGCTGATGCTGTAGCCGAAGTCAGTGCGGTGGCCGGCCCCCGGCTTCGGGGTCAGCGGCGGCGGCGCCACCGCGAACAGCACGATCGACTCGGCATCCGGCAGGAGGGCCTTCAGTGACACCCCGCGCGCCTCCCAGTCGGCGGCCGACTCGACGACGACCTCATCGGCGCCCCAGCTCAAGGCGCGTGCCAGCAGGCTCTCCTGGACGCCGCGCAGCGGCTCGGGGTCGCTGGGGGCGACCTCCTTGCGGCGGATCGGCGCGGTCGAGTAGGCCTTGTTCCAGCCACGGCGGTTCTTCGGCAGACAGAACTTCAGGCAGTAGCCCATAGTGCCGCCGCGCATGCCCTCGGTGTCGACCGCATGCAGGATGTTCTCTTCGCCGACCTTCTCGGGGATCTCCAGGTCGACGCTCAGGCCGAAGTGCTCGGCCCAGGCGCAGCGCCAGAGGTTCTTGTTGGCGAAGCTGTAGCGATGGCCCTCGATCTCGAGGGCGGTCTCACCGATGACTTCTTTGCTGGTCGCCTTGGTCGGGCACATGGTGACGCAGAGCTTGCAGCGATCGCAGAGGGTGTTGCCGGGCAGGAGCGGCGTCGGCTCCAGAGGCGCGTCAGTGATGATGGACACGAAGCGGTTGCGGGCGCCGTATTCGGGGGTCATGGCCAGGCCATGGTAGCCCATCTCGGACAGGCCGGCGGCCACCGAGGCGTAGATGTGGCTCATGTCCGGCGAGAAGGTCGAGGTCAGGTCCTTGTACGGCCGGTAGCGCCAGATGTTGCTGGCGGTGATGGGCACGGCGCGGTAGCCGGCGTCTTCGAAGAAGCGTGCCATGCTGTAGCTGATGACGTCGAGCTGGTCGTTCATGAGGAGCTGGTAGACGTAGGGTCCCTGGTCATGCGGCGAGGACTCGCCGCCGCGCTCGATCATGCCGTCGGTGTGGTGGATGGCGCAGACCAGCACCGAGCGCGCCGTGGGCATGATGCCCTTGGGGCTCATGAGGAGCGGCGCCTGCGCCCAGCGCTCGATGTTGCCGACGCCCACCAAATGGGCACCCAGGCCGAAAGCCTCGGTCTTCGCCAATGCCGTCAGTCTCGCGTCCGTCTGCATCCTGCTCTCCTTGGCCCGGCGGCCCGCCACTGCGGCCGACCGCACGACGTCGAATCGACTGTCAGACCGAATCCGCCTCCAGACTCGCACGCATCACCGCAGCGACCCCGGCGGCACTCCGCCGCAGCACCTCGAGCATGACCTCGCGACGCTCGGCCGAGCAGCGGAACGTCGGCAGGTAGGTCCCCAGAGCCGCCAGCAGGGCGCCGTTCGCCGCCAACACCGGCACGGCGAACGAGGTGACACCACGGGCGTCATCCTCGGCATACCCCGCCGACCGCACCGCCGACAGCGCCGCGTCCAGGCCCGCCGAGCCGGCCGGCCAGACCGGCCCCGACGGCGACCCCGACAACGCCAGGACCTGACCTCGCTCGGCCGCACTGCACCACGCCGCCAGCACACGGCCGGTCACCGTCGCCCAGATCACACCCGACGACGAGTCGACCGCCTCGGCGTCCACCCGGATGGCGTGCGTGCCGTCGGCACGCGCCACGACCCGCCGCCGGCCGCCCTCCAGAACCGCCAGTACCGCCGCCTCGCCCAACGAGGCCGCAATACCCGCCAGACGCTCCACCAGGACGCGGTCGCCCATGCTGCCAAACAAGACCAGGCGGGCCAGATGACGCGACCGCCAGCCGGCACCGTAGCGGCCTTCCCCCAGATTCTCCGCATAGCCGCACAGGCAAAGGGTCTTCACCAGGTTGTGCGCGGTGGAGCGCTTCAGGCCCATACGCTCGGCCAGCGCCGCCAACGGCAGACCCGCCGGACCGGCCGCGCCGATCAGGTCGAGCAGCTCCAGGCCCTTGCGCAGGGCCGCTACGGGAACGCGTTCCCCGGGGGCTTCAGGCCTTGTGTTCATTATTGTAGTACACCTTGGTGTATTGTAGTACCATGGGCGGGACGGCGCAAGCCCGCTGCCGCCGCCGGACCGGGCAAAAAGCCGCGGGGCGGGGCCGGCCGTGGCGGATGGGCCAGATCGGTCGGATCGGTCGGATCAGACAGATCAGACGGATCAGTCCGACCGGTCCGACGCTCGCGGCGTGGGTGTGCGGGGGGCGGCGGCCGGCAAGTCGCCCTCGCAGCGGCGTGTGTGGCCCTCTGGGGAAGCGGGGCCAGGCTTGAGCAAGCAGCGCGGAGCGATGCGCGCCGAAACGTGCGCCGCAGTACCGTGCGGCGCGGGCGGATTGTGGATGAAGCGATGTGCTTCGTGAGCAATCCGGGCTAGGTTAGGCCTGTCCGGGGCTGCCGGCTCGGCGTTGCGAGAGGCACGGCCGCGCCGGACGGCGCGCGAGAGACGAGGCGACGGCCCGTGGGCAGGCCTTGCGGCCTGGCGGACCGCAGCAGGAGAGGACGGTCACCATGCAACCCGACTTGGCCAGCATGCTCCACCCGCAGTTCAGCAACACCGACTACGTCGTCCTGGCGGTGTACTTCGCCGCGATGCTGTTCATCGGCATCTGGTTCGGGCGTTCTGCCAAGGGTGCCTCGGGCTACTTCACCGGTGAGGGCAAGGTCCACCACTGGATTGTCGGCCTGTCGCTCCTCGGGACGTACCTCTCGGCGCTGACCATGATGGCGCTGCCGGCGGTGTCTTTCGGCTCGGCGGACTTCCTGTGGACCGTGCAGTTGCCCTTTCTGCTCCTGACGGCGCTGGTGATCACGCGGTTCGTGCTGCCGCGGTACCGCCTGGAGGGCTGTGTCAGCGTCTACGAGTTCCTGGAGCGCCGCATTCACGTCTCCTCGCGTCTGATTGCGGCGATCGCCTTCATCCTGCTCTCGATCGGCCGTAT
The DNA here is from genome assembly GCA_019136035.1 of Verrucomicrobiota bacterium. Lineage (GTDB taxonomy): Bacteria > Verrucomicrobiota > Lentisphaeria > Oligosphaerales > JAFGRS01 > JAGVUW01. Next base: position 3,972 of record JAGVUW010000441.1, read on the forward strand.
GGGCCTGGTGCTGTACCTGCCGGCGCTGGCCTTCTCGGTGGTCACCGGCGCCTCGCTGGTCGGCACGATTGTGGTGATGGGCATCGTGGTGGCGGCCTACACCGCCCTGGGCGGCATCAAAGGCGTCATGTGGACCGATGCGGTGCAGGTGGTCATTTTCATCGCCGGAGCGCTGGCGACTCTGGTCTTCATCTTCGCGCCGGGCGTCGATGTCTTCGGTATCGCCCGTGAGCACCACAAGTTCCGCATGCTCGAGCTGAGCCTGGATCCGACGAAGCTGGTGACCGCCTGGCTGATTCTGGAGACGATCGTCCAGACCATCCGCATCTACGCCACGCAGCAGGAGATGACGCAGCGCTACATGGCGGCGGAGTCGACCCGGAAGGCGAACGTCAGCGTCTGGATCTCGATCCTCGGCTACATCCCGCTGGCCTACCTCTTCTACTTCCTCGGCGTCGGCCTGTTCGCCTTCTACACCGCCCGCCCGGACGCCGCGGTCGACGCCCTGCGTCAGGCCGGCCGGCTGGATTCCCTGTATGCCTACTTCGTGGTGACGCAGATGCCGCCCGGCCTGGCCGGGCTGGTCATGGCGGCCTTCTTCGCGGCGGCGATGTCGACGATCTCGTCGAGCATGAACTCGTGCTCGGCCGTCTGCCTGGAGGACTTCTACAAGCGCTTCTGGTGCCGGAACCGCGATGAGGCCCACTACGTCTTCCTGGCCAAGTCGCTGACCCTGGTCTGGGGCGCCCTGACCATCGTCATGGCGGTGCTGTTCATGCGCATCACCCTGGCCCAGGTCGTCTGGAGCAAGGTCATGGCCATCTCGACCTGCGGCATCCTCGGCCTGATGGCGCTGGCCTTCCTCCCCTGGAAGGTCAACCGCTGGGCCGGCATCACCGGCGTTCTGGTGTCCTATGTCGTGCTGATCCTGCTGACGTTCTTCCTGCAGATCAAGCCCGCCGTGGCGCTGGTGTACCCGATCCCGGCCGGCGCCGGGGTGAACTTCCTGCTCTGGCCGGTGATCACCAACCTGGTCAGCTTCGTCGTCGGCCTGGCGATCGACCGCCTCCGGCCGCGCCGGCAGGACGAGGCCGCCGCACCGGCGACGGCGCCCTGAGCCGGCCCGCGATGGGTGGGCGACAGGCCCTTGGAGGGCGACAGGCCTCTGGAGCCGTACCCGCGATTCGACGCCGGCGCGGCTCGTGGACGCGTCCGCGTCTGTGGCCACTCGCCCTTCTATGTGGGCCGTCAAGGTGCTGCGCTGCTTTTCTGTTCTCTTGCCTTCCCTGCTCCTCAGTCTGAAGGCTCCCGTGCCCTGCGTTCAGAG
>JAGVUW010000257.1 GCA_019136035.1 Verrucomicrobiota bacterium
GGCGCCCGCCTCCGGCCAGCGCCGGGTCGTGCGGGGCTTACCCATGGTCCCTTGCGTCCCTGCTGTCCCTTCAGTCCCTTTCCCGCCATGGCACGAGGCGCCGCGCGGCACGACCCCGGCGCGCGGCCTTCCTGCGGCCACCCGCTCAGTCGCTCCCCGTCAGGCGAGCCCGAAGGCCCTGTCTACGGCGCCGTGGATCTGGTCCTCGGTGTCGGCGACGAAGGCGCCCGGTCGGCCGTGGAAGCGGTTGGCCCAGTCGACCTCGTAGCCGCCCTCGGGGATCTGGCGGCGCACCGGGATATAGCCGATGACGCCGTTGGCATAGCCGGCGACGAGGACGTCGTCGAAGCCCTGGCGCAGGTCGCGTTTGAAGCGCAGGCCGTGCTCGACCGTCGGTTCCGCCGCGAGAGTCACCAGCGCCAGGCTGCGGCCGAACGACACCGCCTGGACCTCGAAGGGCACCCGGCGTTCGGGGTTGCGGCCCTGGTCGATGGCCGTGCGCATATCGCGAGCCCAGGCGGCCATGTAGGGCTCATCGCCCTGCAGGGCCGCCGCGACCTCGGCCTCGTCAGGAGCTCGAGCTGGATTTGCCGGACGCGGATCGGTCCTTTGATCGCCCGCATGGCGCCGCCGGCGAGCACCGCCGCCACCGCGTCGCCGAGTTCGTTGCCGATCTCCTGGACCTGCGCCACGCTGCGCGCGCCGAAGACGCCCGCCGCGCCCTCCGGCGGGCGCGGCTTCTGGTCGGCGCCGCAGCCCTGGATGAAGCCGGTCGTGACGCCGGGATGCAGGCTCGCCAGGCGGTCACGGGCGAAGCCGGGGTAGTCCGTGCCGATCTCCAGGCCGCCGCGGCTGGTTGGATGCGCGGCGTAGCTGAAGAGCACGCCGCGGAGGGTCCCGTCGGGGCGGTCGATGGCCAGCACGGGGACGTCGTGGTCATGGGGGCCTTCCGGGTAGGGCAACATGCCGCGCTGGACACGCCCCGGGCGTGCCGGGTCGGGCTTACGGCGGCAGGTGCCGAAGGTGCAGCGGCCCGTGCCGAAGCGCAGGCGTGCCGGCGTACGCCCCTGCCAGGCGGCCGCGGCGGCCGCGGCGATGGCGCCGAAGGCGCGTTCGAGGTAGTCCTCGTCCAGCGGCCCGAAGCGCGGCACGTCGCGCTGCCGCAGGCTGGGGCCGCAGTGCGTGTGGCTGCCGAGGAGGGCAATCTGCGCCGCGGGCAGGCCCGTGGCCGCGGCGATCAGGCCGCGCACGCGCTCGGCCTGGTCGTAGAAGCCGAGGAGGTCGGCCGTGACCAGGAGCAGCGGCGTGCGGCCGTCGGTGATGGCCACGGCCGTGGCCGTGAGCGCGTGGTAGGCCCCCGTCGAGGGCTCCGTGCGCGCCGCGAAGCCGCTGAGCTTGATCCCGACCGGCGGCGTGATGTCCACCGTGTGCATACCGACGTCGTAGAGGGTTGCAGCCTCGGCCATGATGGCACTCCCCGTGATGGCCGCGGCCGGCGTTGCGGCCGGCCGCGAGGGTGACGATGGTCTGGAGGATCCGACTGATCCGACTGATCCGACTGATCCGTCTGATCCTCGCCGGCGCCTCACTCCAGGTGGAAGAGCTTGGTGGCGTTTTCGCGGGCGATCTTGGCGAACACAATCTCGCTGATGCGGCCTTCCTGGCGCCACTCCAGGAGCAGGTCGCGGGTGGAGAAGGCCTGTCCGACGCCGCAGAGGTCGGTGCCGAAGAGGAGCCGATCCTGGAACTCGGTGAGGATGCGGGCGCCGTACTCGGGGTCGCGGCGCAGGGGCTGTGCCGCATCGGAGAGTTCGCCGTAGAGGTTGCCATAGCGCCGGAAGAGTGTGGGGACCACGCCCTCGCGATCGATCGGGCCGGTCGAGCGCGGCCAGGGCGTCTGGCCGCCGGTCGGGAAGAAGGGCGGCTTGCGCTCGGCGGGCGTGGTCAGCGGCGCGATCTCGGCCCAGAACACCGGGCCGTGCGCGATGAAGACCAGCTTCGGGAAGCGCTGCAGGCTGTGCTCGAGCTGCGGCAGGCCGGGGTCGTCGTAGAGGCCGAAGTCACCGCCGACCTGGTCGGAGCCGTCGAAGGTCACCGGCAGGCCGACCTCCTGGGCGTTCTTGAAGAGGTTCTGGACCATCGGGTCGCGCATGGGCACATTCGGCATGATCTCGCCAACGCCGCGGCAGCCCTGATCGCGGTAGTGGGCCAGGACCTTCCACAGGGGCGCGTCGACCGAGTTGGTCATGGCGCGCGGGTCGACATTGCAGAAGGCGAAGAAGCGGTCCGGGTGCTGCTCGACCATTTCGAGGATGTCCTCGTTGGCCTGAGGCAGGTAGATCTCGGGGTTGACGACGGGCAGGAGTGCGCCCTTGGTGATGCCGGCCTGGTCGTAGCGTTCGATGACCTGGTCGGGGCGGCACATCCCGTAGATCGGCGGCGGCCGGCGGTAGGCATGGGCATGGCTGTCGATGAACATCGCGACGGTCCTCCTGAGGTACAAACTCGCGGCGCGTCCTCACCTTAGCGCCTGAGCATCGCCGCGTCGATGCGACGCCGCTCGTCTGCCGTTGAAAGCCCATGGCGGCGGGGTAGGTTACGCCTTCCGTGCGGCGGGACTGCCCACCCCCGCGGCTGAGCCCGGCCGGCCGTGAGCTGGCCGGGCGGCGGCCGGCGGGCCGACCAGCGTCACGGCGAGCATGGCGCTGCCACCCCGAACGAGGAAGGCCGGCATTCATGACCTGGCGTGCTGTCACCATCGGCGTTGTCTGCGCCCTCTTCATCGCCGTGGCGGGCTACATCAACGACCGCCTGCTCGACCTGGAGAGCTTCAACAGCGGCCACCTCCTGCCGGTCATCGTCATGGGGACCCTCTTCCTCGTCGTGGCCGGCATCAACCCCCTCCTGGCACGCTGGCGCCGGCGCCTGCCCCTGGCCGGCCCCGAGCTGGCCGTCATCGTGACCCTGGCCATGGTCGCCTGCAGCATCCCCGGCCGCGGTCTGATGGAGCAGTTCACCCAGATCCTGGTCATGCCGCACCACTGGAACCACGTCACGCCGGGATGGAAAGAGCGCGACATGCTCGGCTACGTGCCGCCGCAGGCCCTGGTGAACGTCAGCGACGAGACCTACGACGAGGTCGTCTCGGGGTACATCATGGGCGCCGAGACCCAGGGCCAGGTCGGGACGCCGTTCCTGACGCGTCTGCATGACATGGTCGTGCGCGTGCCCTGGGAGGCGTGGTGGCCGCCGTTGCGGACCTGGGTGCCGATGGTGCTTCTGATGGGCCTGGCCTCGGTGTGCCTCTGCCTGATCGTGCATCGGCAGTGGTCGCACCACGAGTTCCTGAGCTACCCGATCGCCACCTTCACCGCCGCGCTGCTCGAGCGCGAGCCGGGCCAGGCCGTACCGGCGGTGCTGCGCAGCCGGCTCTTCTGGATCGGCTTCCTGATGCTCTTCTTCATCCGCATCAACAACGGCCTCTGCGTCTGGTTCCCGGATGTCTTCATCCCGGTCGGGCTGACCTGGCTGCTGACGCCGTTTGCGAATGTGATGCCCTGGCTTCTGAAGGTCCAGTACGGCGGCGAGCTGCTGCGGCTGAATCTCTTCCCGCTGGTGGTGGCTTTCGCCTTCTTCCTGAGCAGCGAGATCTCGTTCACCCTGGGCCTGTCGCAACTGGCCTGGGTGCTGTTCGCGCTGCCGATGGTGACGGTGGGCGTCAATCTCTCGACCGACTGGATCGGCGGCTGGCAGGGCTGGCAGCGCTGCGGCAGCTACCTGGCCTTCGCGCTGATCCTCCTCTACACCGGGCGGCAGTACTACAAGGAGGTCCTCCTGGGGGCCTTCGGGGTGCGCCGCGGCGGCGCCTCCGGCGAGGGCGTCTGGGCGATGCGGGTGCTGTTGCTCTCGACGTTCCTGCTGATCGTCCTGGTGGCCCGTCTGGGCCTGGAGTGGCCGCTGGCGGCCCTGGTGGTGCTGCTGTCGCTGCTGTCGCTGGTGGTCCTCTCGCGCATCAGCGCCGAGACCGGCCTGTTCATCATCCAGTCGCGCTGGATCGCCTTTGGTGTCCTGATGGCGGGCCTGGGCGGCTATGTCATGCCGCCGAGCGCGATCATCATCGCCGGCTTCGTCTGCGTCGTCCTGGCGGTGGACCAGAGCCAGTCGCTGATGCCCTACCTGATCAACGGCCTGAAGATCTGCGAGCGCGCCGCCCTGCCGACCGGCCGTATGGCGCGGCTGTCGTTCGGCGTCTTCGTCGTCGGCACCCTCCTGGCGATCGCCGCGGTGCTGATCTTCACCTACGACATGGGGGCCCCGACCAACTACGGCTGGTCGCACCAGCGCATCCCGACGATGCCCTTCCGGGCGGCTGAGCCGGAAGTCCTGCGTCTGAGCGCCATGGGCAGCCTGGCGGAGGCCGAGGCCCTGCCGTGGACGCAGCGCCTCGGCCGGCTGGCGCCGGCGCCGAACTTCCTCTGGGCCTTCGGGGCGGGCTTCATCATGGTGCTGGTCTGCAGCGCCCTGCGCCTGCGCCTGCCGCGCTGGCCGATCCACCCGGTGATGTTTCTGCTCTGGGCTACCTACCCGATGGCGACGACCTGCTGGTCGTTCTTCTTCGGCTGGCTCATCAAGGTCCTCACCGTGCGCTTCGGCGGCAATCGCGCCGCCCTGCGCCTGCGGCCCCTGATGATCGGCGTCATCTCCGGCGAGCTGGTGGCGGCCCTGGCCTTCATGATCATCGGCGCCGTCTACTTCTTCGCCACCGGCCAGAAGCCCCTCATCTACCGGTACTTCCCGCGCTGAAGAGAGACCCCGCCACCCCGGCAGGCCGGGGTGGCGGGGGACTCGCCTGCGAGACCCGGGCCTCGGTGGCGCGCGCCATCCCGGCGGCGATCTGGCGCCCCAACGGCCACCTCTCCGGCGCTCGGGCGCCGGAGAGGGCAAGGCCACCCATCGCTGGCGGCGCCTCCCTGCGGGCTTTCGTTCCGGCGCCCTGAAAGGGCATCATTCGTCAGCCCAGGGCAACGCCCTGGGACATCGGACATGATGCATCGCAGGCTGAAGGTCTGCGACAATACCGTGCGCGTCACACCGCCTTGTTCCATACGAGCGGTGACGCCGGCGCCCGTGCCGCTGGATAGGCCACGGCGGAAGATCGCGTCGGAACGCGATCTTCCACACGAGGGTGGCACAGGCGCCGACGCGACCGTCGGGACGCTTCCCTCACTTCGCCGTCGGCAGCTTCCAGCTATACAGGTGCGAGTGGCGGATGAAGTAGAGGCGGCCGTCGAGGATGTCACCGCCCTGCTGCAGCGGCACCGGCGACTCCACCAGGAGGGTGATCGCGTGCGTCCGCGGGGCGATCGCGGCGATGCCCTTGACCAGGAGCAGGTAGACGGTCTGGTCCGGCCCGACCAGGAAGGCCCGCGTGCCCTGGTGATTCACTGAGCCGCCGAAGTCGGCGCGCAGGTCCTGCTGGTGCAGCACGGTCCGCGCCACCGGATCGAAGACGAAGAAGGTCGACGCATCGGCGAGGCCATAGACGAGGCCCTCGGGGGTGACCTTCAGATCGGTGTAGTTGCGGGCGCCCGGGATCGCCGCGGCGCGCCACTCGACCTTGCGGGTGACGAGGTTGAGGATGAACAGGCAGGCCTCCGTCGCCTTGACCTCGCCGCCGGTGCCCGCCGCGATGGTGCTGCCGACCAGCAGGCGGTCCTCCGGGAGGAAGGCCAGGCTGTCGGGAATCAGGTCGGTGTGCTTCAGGATGGTGCCCTGCTTGGCAGCGCGGTCCCAGATGAGCAGTCCGCCGCCGGTGTAGCCGTAGCCGGGGGTGCCGGCCATGACCACCAGGCGGTCGTTGGCGATGAGGGCATGCGGGCGGTTGATATCCGGGTGCGCCTCGATGTGGTGCTGCGGATTGCCGGGCTTGCCCTTCTCGGTGTCGACCCAGGGCTGGCTCGGGTCCCACTCGAGCAGGAAGCCATGGCCGTAGCCGCCGACGAACCAGCGGTCGCCGTGGGTGGTGACCGTATTGAACTGGCTGAAGGCCGGGCGGTTGATCCAGGTGTCGGTGCGCGGGTTGTAGCTGAAGAAGCGCATCGGGAAGGCGGTGCCGCCGCAGACCGTGCCGTCGGGGGCGACGCAGACGCCCATGACATGCGCGCCGTCGCTGCTGTAGTCGAACTTGGCCGAGTGGGTGGTCTGTGCGGCCGGGTCGTCGACCGTCACCACGCGGTCGATCAGATTCAGATCCTTGAGGACCTTGCCATCCGGGAAGCTGCGGTGGAACAGTGACTGGCTGGAGCTGATGATCGGCTTGGCGTTGGCCATGGTGTGCCCGTGACCGTAGACCTTGCCGTCGAGGTTGCGATAGACGAAGCCGGTGCCCTGGATCCGCTTGGCCTCGGGGATGACCGGCCGGGCGGTGCCGGTCTCGGGATCGAGCGCGATGATCTGGCCGGAGGTGCTGCCGATGCCGAAGTACAGCCAGCCGGCGTCATCGCAGGCGACGTAGCGCTGGTACTGGTTCCAGTTCTGTGCGTAGACATGGCCATAGTCGCGGAAGGCGCCGGTCTTCGGGTTGTACGACACCACGCCGCTCTTCGGGTAGGTCACCGACCAGATCACGCCCTGGTCGTCCTCGGTCATGCCCATGGCCATCTGCGGAGCGGTCTTCTGGAAGAAGGTGAAGCGGCGCTGTGCCGGATCGAACTCGCAGAAGTGGCTGTTGAAGTGGGTGTAGAACTTGTTGGCGCTGGAGAGGATCGAGGCGAAGGGGCCGTCGCCGCCGGGGTTGAATGGCATCGGCACCTCGTCGGCCTTGCCGGTCTCGACATCGACCATCAGCAGGGCGTAGCCGCCGCGGGTGTCGTAGAGCCAGGTCAGCACGACGTTGCGTCCGGCGCCGTCGACGGTCGCGACGGTGCCGCGGTGCTGACTCATCGGCGTGGCCACGCCGTGGTCCATGAAGCCGTTGCCCAGATCCACACTCGCTGCGGACAGACTGGCCGTACCCATGATGAGCGCTCCCAACATCGACTTGAGGTTACCGATACCACCCATGGCTGAGTCCTCTCGACAACGCCGACACCCGTACGCGGCCGAGAGGCCCGGGGCCACCCGACTCGGACGCAGTTGACAATACCCGCCGTGACCTTAGCCTATGGATGGACAGGATCAACCCGTGCGCCGATCGCGCTGCCGCGGCTTCTGACTGGGCCGCGCCTCGGGACATCGCCACGGCCGCAGCTATGGAGGAGAGTCGCGATGAAGCTCTGTGCCACCACCGTCGCCCTGCCGCATCTGAGCCTGGTCGAGCAGGCGGCCCTGCTGGCGGATCTCGGCTACGACGGCATGGAACTGCGTGTGCGGCGGGTCAGCCCCGAGGCGCGCGCCAAGGCCGAGCCGAGCGCCTGGGGCTACCACGTCAACGACATCACCCCGGAGAACTTCGCGGCCAAGGCCCCGGAGATCCGCCGTGTCCTGGCCGACCACGGCCTGGCCCTGGCCGGGGTGGCCTCGGCGGCGTCCTGCACGGAACTCGAGCATATCCGGCTCCTCGTCGACGGGGCCGTCGCCGCCGGAGCGCCCTTCATCCGCGTCGGCGCCAGCGCCGGCTTCAAGCCCGACGGCAGCCAGGACTACTGGCAGATCTTCGGCGAGACCCTCGCCGGCTACGCGCGCGCCCTCCAGATCAGCCGCGGCTCCGGCGTCAGGGTTGTCCTGGAGATCCATGGCAATACCATCCACTGCAGCGCCTCCCTGGCCCATCGCCTGGTCAGCCACTTCGACCCGGCCGACGTCGGCGTCATCTACGACCCGCAGAATATGGTCAAGGACGGCTTCGAGACCACGGCCCTGGCCGTGCAGCTCCTCGGCCCCTACATCGCTCACTGCCACCTCGGCGGCCATCGGCCCCTGCCGGTGACCGAGGTCGACGCCAAGGGCACCGCGCAGTGGCGCTGGGAGGGCTGCCGCCTGGCCGACGGCCTCTACCACGTCCCGACCCTGCTCACCCAACTGCAGCGCATCGGCTACCGGCACTTCCTCTCCCTCGAGGACTTCCGCCCCGGCGACCCCCGCGAGAAGCTCCGCGACGCGATCGCCTACCTGCGTTCCCTGGAGACCGCCTGAGCGGCATCCCGGTGCGGGAGACCCGGACCTGACGACAGCGCGGCCCAGTGCATCCAGTCCAGCGGCGGGCTCCTGCCGCTGACGGGTTGAGTCCACGGGCCCCCGGTGATCGAGGAGAATGCCATGACTGCATCGCCTGCGGTGCTGCCCCTGGATCTGGACCTCACCGGCCTCTGGGAGTTCACCTACACCGCGGCCCTGCCGGAGCCTGGCGGGGCCCTCCCGGCGGGCCTCGCCTTCGAGGCAGCCATGCCGGTGCCGGCCTGCTGGGATGACGAGCTGGCGCGCCTGCGCGAATGCCCGTTCTGGAGCCGGGCGCGCTTCAATCCCGACCACCGCCCCCTCGACTACCCGCTGGGCGACAACCCGCCCGATGCCTCGACGCCCTTCCTGCTGGGTGTCGGCTGGTACCGCCGCCGCCTGGACATCCCGGCCGAGTGGTCCGGCTGTCAGGTCCAGCTCCGCCTTGGCGGCGTCCGCCTGGAGGCCTCCGTCTGGCTGAACGGCCGCCACCTGGCGCACCACCTCGGTCATTCGACGGCCTTCACGGTCGACCTCGCCGCCGGGTTGCGCCCGGGCGCGACCAACGAGGTCGTCATTGCC
>JAGVUW010000697.1 GCA_019136035.1 Verrucomicrobiota bacterium
CCGGCGTCGAAGTTGTGATGCCCGAGTTCGCCCTGGCGCATCAGCGAGGGCGTGTAGCTGTAGGGCTGCGGGAAGCCGTCGCCGTCGCGGCCGAGGGTCATCGGCGCGCCGGCGGCGGCCGCGAGGTCGCCATCGCCGGTGGCATCGATGGCCACCTGGCAGGGGAAGACGTGGTAGCCATCCGCGGCGGCGGTGAGCACGCCGGTGACGCGCGCGCCTTCGCGCACGACGCCGAAGACGGTATGGCCGCTGCAGACCTCCAGGCAGGGGTGCTGCAGGGCCTGGGTCATCACCTCGGCGCGCGCCACCGGGTGGTAGCCGCGGACCTTCGGCGCCAGGGCGCTGCCGCCGCCGGTGACCGCCTCGTCGAGGCGGTCCTGGAGCCCGCCGCGCAGGCCGTGGTAGTAGGAGTGTATCCGGCCGGCCGAGCCGATGCCGCCGGGCACCGGCGCCGCGTCGAGGACCACGGCCCGGACGCCGCGCTCGGCCGCGGCCAGGGCCGCGAAGACGCCGCCGGTGCCATAGCCGGCGATGACGACATCGCAGGGCTCGTGCAGGCGCGCCAGCGCCGGCGCCAGCCGCACCGCGGCGAGGTCCTGCTCCGGCGCCGCCGCGAGCTCGCGCGTACGCAGGCACTGCCGCGGCGCCGCGTCCAGCCGCGGCAGGCGTCGGGTCGCCGCCGCGGTCTCACCGCCGAGATGCTCGGCCGCACACAGACGGGCCGCCAGGTCGGGCGTGTCGGGCAGCACCGCCAGGCCGACGTCGGGCGGCACCACCAGCGCCGCGGCGCCGGCCGAGGCTTCCTCGGTCAGGCCCGGCGAGACATCCACCAGCGTCGCCGAGGCGAACTCGGTGACATGCTGACGCAGCCAGGTCACCACCGCCGTCACCGCGTGCAGACTGGCGCCGAGAAGCACCGTCTCGCTCAGACCCGCGGCCGCCAGACGGACCCGCAGGAGGGCCTCGCCAGGCCAGGCCGCCGGGACGGCCTCGACACGGCCACCCAGGAGGCCCAGAGACGACGGGACCGCCCACGACGCGCCCTCGGCCGGCACCGCCAGGCCCACCAGGTAGCCGCGACGCTCGACCGCCTGCAGGGGCCGCGCCGACGCCCCCATGGCCCGCCGCGCCAGGCGCTGGCCGGCGGTGGCGTCCAGCACACACGGCGCCCGCACCACCTGCCGGCCGCTCTTGCCCGCCACCTCCACACCGGCCAGGAAGCCGCGACGGTCACGCACCAGGCGGGTGGCACGGACGCTGACCAGGGCCGTGACCCCGGCGTCGAGCAGGAGGCGGTCGACGGCCAGGGTCCCGAGCACGACATCCACCGGCCGATCCGCGGGGGCGCCCTGGCTCGCGGTGTAGTCGCGGATCGCCTGGCACAACGCCTGGTCCGGCAGGCCGGTCGACCAGGCGGCGCTCAGCTCCGTCCCCAGGGTCGGGCCGGCCTCGAGCAGGCAGACACGCCGGCCGGCACGACGCGCGGCCAGCGCCGCCGCCACCCCGCCGAGACTGCCGCCGACGACGACCAGGTCACCACACCAGAGCTGCGTGGCACGACGACCGGCCAGACGAATCCACTGCATGGTCGCTTCCCTCTCATCGCCGGGAGCCCTCCCCCCGGCAGAACACTGAACAGGCCAACCGGACCGACGGACCGCCGGACCGCCTCAGGCCTCCGGCGCCCAGACGTCGCGCTGACGGGTCACCTGCAGGACACTCTGCCAGAGCTGACCGCGGGGGTCGATGCGGCGCCGCTCGCGGGTGGCCAGGGCCGTCGGGATGCAGACGAAGTGCCCATGCCAGTAGCCGACCACCAGGTTGGTCATGCCGGCCATGGCCGCGTGCACGGCCTGCTGCGCCAGGTGCAGGCAGAAGATAGCATCCGTACCCCGCGCCGGCACCCCGCGAATCTGGTAGCTCGGGTCGAAGTACTTCATGGCACTCTCGACGCCCTGCTTGTCGAGGTAGCTCTTGATGCGGTCCTTCAGGAAGATCCCGATGTCGTGGTGGATGACATTGCCCGAGCGGTCGCGCTCCTCGGGCAGGCCCCGGAAGAGCTCCTGGCCGGCGCCCTCGGCGACCACCACCACGGCGTGGTGCTTCTCCTCGAGGCGGCGCTGCAGGGCCGGCAGGAAGCCGCGCGGGCCTTCCAGCTCGAAGGGCACTTCCGGGATCAGACAGAAGTTCACGACGCTGTTGGCCAGGGTCGCATGGGCGGCGATGAAGCCGGAATCGCGGCCCATGAGGCGCACCAGGCCGATGCCGTTGTAGACTGCCTTCGCCTCCATGTGCGCGCAACTGATCACCGGCGCCGCGGTGTAGATGGCGGTCTCGAAGCCGAAGGTCCTCTCCATGAAGTTCAGGTCATTGTCGATCGTCTTCGGGATGCCGATGACGCTGACCGCCAGGCCGCGAGCGCGTGCCGCCTCGGCGATCTCGCCGGCGCCGCGCTGGGTGCCGTCGCCGCCGATGGTGAAGAGGATATTGATGTTGAGGCGGTCGAGGGTGCGCACGATCTCGTCGGTCGACTGCTCGCCGCGCGAGGTGCCCAGGATCGAGCCGCCGCATTCGTGGATGTTGTCGACCATATCCGGCGTCAGCTCCAGCGGCTTCAGGCCGTACGTCGGCACCAGCCCGCGGAAGCCGTAGGGTATGCCGAAGATATTGTCGACGCCGTAGGTGTAGTAGAGGGTGTTGACCAGGGCCTTGATGACGTCGTTCAGCCCCGGGCAGAGCCCGCCGCAGGTGACGATGGCGGCCCGCGTCCAGGCGGCGTCGTGGAAGAGCTGCCGGCGCGGCCCGGCCACCACGAAGGCCGGCGGCGTCAGGCCGCGCGCCTCGAGGTCGCGGTTGATGCGCGGCTCGGCGTAGTACGAGACGCGCTCGTCGTCCTGGATGAACAGGACGTCGCGCAGACCCGACTCGAGGGTCGGCGCGCCGACGCGCTGGATGGAGAAGTCCAGGGCCTGGACCTCGTCCGGGGTCAGGCCGCTCTTCGGGTCTGTCATCGTCTGCTCCTTCGTACTGCTGTGCGTCAGGGACCTGCTTCCCCGAGGAGAACCCGACCGCCGTGCCTCTCGCATGAAACTTCGCGTCGTCGTGCTGTCGATGCCGCCCCGGCTCGTGGACGCATCCGCGTCTGTGGACACTCGCGCTCCACACCGGTGGCGAGCGCTGTTTCGCCTTGCCATGGCCGGCGCCCCGACCGCCGGGCCTCTGAAACTGAGGACGCCCGAGGCCCGACGCCCGACGCCCGGCACCGTGCCCGCAGATCCCGTCCGTGTTCGTCCGTGTTCGTCCGTGTTCGTCCGTGTCCCGACGCCCGACGCCCGACGCCCGACGGCGGAGGAGAACCTGACAGGACTCCGACTGACGAGCGAAGCGACGGGCTTCGCGAGTCATCCGGGCCGGGCCGCCGGGGTGTCCATGCGGCGGCCGGCCGTCTTGCGCCGTCACTGAACGCGGGCTAACCTTACCACCGCGCGGGCGTCTGCTCCAGTCCGCGCCAGGAGATCGATCCATGGCGGCTCGGCTGACTCCGGCGCCCATCGGCGCCGTGCGCTTTGAAGGCGGCTTCCTCGGCGAACGCGTGCGGGTCAACCGCGACGCCATCCTGCCGATCCTCTACGAGCAGTGCCGCGCCACCGGCCGCCTCGACGCCTGGGACTGGCGCCCGGGTCAGCCCAACCCGCCGCACGTCTACTGGGACTCGGATGTCGCCAAGTGGGTCGAGGCCGCGGCCTACAGCCTGAGCCTCCACCCGGACGCGGCGCTCACGGGCCACATCGAGGCCCTCCTCGAACGCATGGCGCAGGCGCAGCTCCCGGATGGCTACCTCAACAGCTACTTCATCCGCGTCGCCCCCGAGCAGCGCTGGAAGAACCTCCGCGATCAGCACGAGCTCTACTGCGCCGGCCACCTCATCGAGGCGGCCGTCGCCTACGCCCAGGCCACCGGCCGGACCGCCTTCCTGAGCATGATGCGGCGTTACGCCGACCACATCGCCACCGTCTTTGGGAACGGCCCGGGACAGCGCCGCGGCTACCCCGGCCACGAAGAGATCGAGCTGGCCCTCATCCGGCTCTTCCGCGCCACCGGCGAGACGCGCTACCTCGACCTGGCGCGCTACTTCATCGACGAGCGCGGCCGCGCGCCGCACTACTTCGAACGCGAGGCCCGCGAACGCGGCGAGGACCCGGCGCGCTGGGGCAGCCGCGGCTACGACATCTTCCAGGCCCACCGGCCGGTCCGCGAACAGACCACCCCCGAGGGCCACGCCGTCCGCGCCTGCTACCTCTACGCCGCCATGGCCGACCTCGCCGCCGAGACCGACGACGACGGCCTGCGCGAGACCTGCCGGGCCCTCTGGAAGAACCTCACCCGGCGACGGCTCTACCTCACCGGCGGTGTCGGCTCCAGCGCCCACGGCGAGCGCTTCACCGTCGACTACGACCTGCCCAACGAGACGGCCTACGCCGAGACCTGCGCCAGCATCGCCCTGATGTTCTTCGCCCAGCGCATGCTCCACCTCGAGGCCGATGGCCAGTACGCCGATGTCATCGAGCAGGCCCTCTACAACGGCCTGCTCAGCGGCGTCTCGCTCGACGGCACGCGCTTCTTCTACGCCAATCCCCTGGCGGTCTACCCGAAGGCCTTCGGCTTCGGCATGAACCGCTTCCCCGCCGAGCGCCAGCCATGGTTCGGCTGCGCCTGCTGCCCGCCGAACCTGGCCCGCGTCCTGGCCTCGCTGGGTGCCTTCGCCTACGCCACCTCGCCCGGCACCGCCTGGGTCAACCTCTACGCCGTCGGCAGCGCTGATCTCGACCTCGGCAGCGTGCGGCTGCGCCTGACGCAGGTGACCGACTACCCCTGGGACGGCCACGTGGCCATCACCGTCCAGCCGCGGCAGGCCGCCGCCTTCACCCTCGCCCTGCGCCTGCCGGGGTGGTGCGCCGACCCCACGCTCTGCATCAATGGCGACGCCGTCGCTATCGCCAGCGTCCGCCGGGATGGCTATGCGCACCTGGCGCGCACCTGGTCGCCCGGAGACTGCGTCGAGCTGACCCTGCCCATGCCGGTGCGGCGCGTCCGCGCCCACCCGTCCGTGCGCCACGACGCCGGGCGGGTGGCCCTGCAGCGCGGCCCGGTCCTGTACTGCCTCGAGGAGGCCGACAACGGCCCCGACCTCGCGGCGCTGTCGCTGCCGCGGCGCGCCGCCGTGCGGGTCGACCGTCGCGGCAGCCCGTTCGCCGGCGTGCCGGTGCTGCGCGCCCGCGGCCGCCGCCTCG
>JAGVUW010000693.1 GCA_019136035.1 Verrucomicrobiota bacterium
GCGGCCGCCGGGCTCGGGACACGGACGGGCACGGACCTACACGGACGGCCACGGACGGGCCTTGCCGGCTCCGGCGCGGGGACGCAGGCCACGGACGGGCCTTGCCGGCTCCGGGGTTGGGGCCTCGGGGTCAGCGTTGAGCGTTGAGCGTTGAGCGTTGAGCGTTGGGCGTTGAGCGTTGAGCGTTGGGCGTTGAGCGTTGAGCGTTGGGCGTTGAGCGTTGAGCGTTGGGCGTTGAGCGTTGAGCGTTGGGCGTTGAGCGTTGGGCGTTCGGCGTTCGCTCTTCCGCGGGCCGCGGGCCGCGGGCCGCGGGTCGAAGGGTCCTCGCCCGATCCGTCCGATCCGTCGGATCCGTCCGATCTCTGCGCCCCCCTCGCTCAGGGACCGCCTCCGGTTGCGGTGCCTGGCGTCGGGCCTCGGGCCTCGGGCGTCGCGGCCCGCCGTCACTCACGCACGATCAGGCGTGGCGCGTCGCGGTAGGTGGCGTGCAGGCAGTTCACCCCCAGGTTGCGTTCGTCGAGGGTGGTGAAGCCGTGCGTCTCGAGCAGGGCCCGCAGGCGTCCGACATCGCAGCCGCTCGGCGAGACGTCGACGGCGGCGCCGCAGAGGTGCGACGAGATGTAGCCGCTGGCGCGCTCGCAGAGGATGGCGTAGGTGCCGTCGGCGCCGAGGCTGCCGCGGTTTTGGCGGCGGGCCCGGAGGATGGCGCTGATGTAGCTCGGGTAGCCCTGGCGGCAGTACATGCCCTCGAGCTGTGCCTGGGTCATATCGGCCATGAGCTCGGCCTGGCGGCGCAGGGTGCGCGCCCCGGAGTTGATCACCAGCGGCTGGCCGTTCTCGGCCACCCAGGCCGCGGCGGCGGCGCGCAGGGCCGTCACCAGCTCCGGGTCGAGGCCTTCGGCACTGCAGTTCCAGACCAGGTTCGGATCCGCCATCACGCTGTCCATGGGGTCCTCCTCGACCTCATCGCCCAGGCTTGCGGTATCCAGCTCGGAGGTGGTCGGCGTCATGCGCAGGACATTCCATCGCGCGCCGGCGCGGCACGACGGCAGCGCCACCACCAGGCCGAGGACAAGCACGGCCCCGGCGGCCAGGCGGCGCAGGCGCCGTCGCGGCGGGCGCGGCGCGCGTCTCCGGGTGTGGTCGTCGACAGCGGTAGGGGTAGAAGCATGGGGCGTCATCGGGTGGCTTCCTCACGGGGTGGCAGCAGGGCCTCGAGGTGCAGTCCTCGCGAGCCCTTGACGAAGATCCATCGGCCGGGCCGGGCGTTGCCGCGCACGACCGCAGCGGCGGCGGCGGCATCGGGGTAGGCGTCCAGGCCGATCTCGGCGGCGGCGGCAGCCATGAGCGCGCCGATGGGGACGACCGTGGCACCGTCGGCGCGGGCGGCGACCCAGCGCAGCAGCTCGCGATGCGCGGCCTGGCCCAGAGGGCCCTGCTCGAGCATGTCGCCGAGGACCATCACCCGGTCGCCGGGCGTGGCCGCGGCGGCGAGCTCCAGGAAGCTCTCGATGCCGGCGCGCATGCTGTCGGGGTTGGCGTTGTAGGCGTCGTTGACCCAGTTCACGCCGGCGACGGTGCGGCGTTCCAGGCGCATGGCCGGCAGGGCCGCGGCCGCGCCGGCATTCAGGGCCTGATGTGCCCCGACCAGCGGCCACTCGACACGGACGCGCCGGCCCTCGCGCGGCCAGCTCAGGGTGAAGGCGGCGCCGGCGCCGCAGAGGCCCTCGTAGGCGACCACCACATCGGCGTCGGGCGTCGTGCCGAAGGTGACCACCCGGCGTGAGCCCGCCTTGGCGCGCAGGATATCGGCGTGGGCCGCCTCGCAGGGCAGCACGGCGATCCCGGTGCCGGCGGTCAGGGCCAGGAGGTCGCCCTTTTCGCGGGCGACGCCGGCGAGGTCGCCGAAGTACTCGAGGTGTGCCGCGCCGATATTCGAGACGACGCCGAGGTCGGGCTCGGCCAGGCGCGCCAGGGCGGCGATCTCGCCGGGGTGGTTGGTGCCCATCTCGATGACGGCGGCACGGTGGCCGGCCTCGAGGCGCAGGAGGTTCCGCGGCACTCCGAAGTGGTTGTTGGTGTTGCCCTCGGTCTTGAGCACCGCGCCCGGGTAGCGCCGCGCCAGGACCGCCGCCAGCATCTCCTTGGTGCTGGTCTTGCCGCAGCTCCCGGTGATGCCGACGACGACCACCTGGCGCATGGCGCGCCGGTGCTCGCGGGCCAGGCGCTGAAAGGCCGCCAGGGTGTCGGCAACGCGCAGCACCGGGCAGCCGTGCGAGCGCAGCGCCGCCAGCGTCTCGGCATCGGGGTCCTGGCAGACGCAGACCGCCCCTGCGCCGGCCGCGGCCGCCGCCGCCACGAAGCGATGTCCATCGGCCGTCTCGCCCCGGATCGCCATGAACAGCGCCCCGGGTCGGATGGCTCGGCTGTCATCACAGACTGCACTCACGCCGGCCGCCGACTGCGGCCGCGGACCCGGCGCCAGCCAGTCGCCGCCGGTGATACGGCGGAGGTCATCCCACGAAAACCATAGGGCACTCATCGGTGGTGATTGTCTCCAGCATTCCCTCGCGGCCGCGTCAGCGTGCCGTTGCACCCAGGGCCAGCCCGGGGAGGACCTCGCGGGCATGGCGGTCGAAGTTGAAGATCGTGAAGCCGCCGGTGCCGAGTTCGCGGCAGATGGCGATCTGCTCGAGGAGCAACATCACGTCACTCGGGTCGGCCCAGCACGACAGGCCGATGCCCGGATAGCACGGCTTGCCCGAGGACCACTCGAGCTGGCGGCGCACCTGGGACTGGAAGGTCCGCGTGCTCTCGGTGTAGTCCATCGGGCAGACGAAATCGAGGTAGCCGCGCTCGCACCAGAGCTTCCAGTCCTGGCCGACCTCGTCGCGGTCGGTCGGCCACTGGCGGAAGACCGCCGCCGAGATGCGGATGCCGGGTCGGGCCTGGCGGGCCTGCTCGGAGACGGCGCGCACCACCGCGGTGATGGCCTCGCGACGCCAGTCCAGCCAGCGCTGCCGCAGCGCCCCCGGCTGGCGCACCGCCGCCGGCCACCCCTCCACCGCCGCACCCAGGTGGGCCTCAAAACGCGACCGGCAGCCCGGGCAGAAGCAGTGCTGGCTATCCGGGTAGCGGATGTAGTCGAAGTGCAGGCCGTCGATCGGGTAACGTCGCGCCAGGTCGACCATGGCCGCGACTTCCAGCGCCTGATTCTCGGGATGCGACGGGCAGAGCCAGCGCTCGGACACCACGCCCTGGGCGTCCTGCTGCACCCGGCCGGCCGCGACCATGCGCTGCACCCAGGCCGGATCCGTGGCGCTGCCCATATTCCAGTTGACCTTCCAGACGTGACACTCGATGCCGTACTTCCGGCAGGCGTCCAGGCAGAGCTGCATCTGGTCGCCGCGTCGCGCCAGGTCGGCGTAGGGCGGCAGGACCTCGCCCGGGTAGAAGGCGACGCCGCCCCAGAGGAGATTCGGCAGGATGGCCGTGAAGCCGCTGCGCTTCAGCAGCCCGATCGACTCGTCCCAGGTCTGGCCATCCAGGCCGAAGGCGCTGTGGCACCAGAAGGCGCGATGCTCGCCCGGCACCGCCGGCTGCGCCATGCACCAGGCCTCACGGGCGGCCTTGGCGGCCGCCTGGGCCGCATCGATGGCCGCCAGGTAGGATTCCTTCCGGATGGCCTCCTGGGCCTTCTGACGGGCCCCCATGGCCGTGGCCCAGGCCGCCTGCGTGGCGGGGGTCATGCCGAGGCGGCTCAGGGCCGCGCCGAGGTCGTCGAGGCTCTCGAAGCGCCCCCATCGTCCGGCGCCGTCGAGCTCATGGCGGGCGGCCTGAGCCCAGGCGTCGGGGAAGGCCCCGGCGACCATCGCCAGCATGAGGCGGCGTTTGCCCGGCCAGTCGTCGCTGAGGAGGACGTGGGCCATATGAGCGCCGCGCGGGCTGACGGTCAGCGCCGGCAGGTCGGTGGTGGTGCCATCGGCCGCCTGCCAGACGGCGACGACGCGGGCCTCGGGTGTGGCGGGCCGTGCCGGGGTGATGTTCCATGACGCCTGCCGGACGACCTCGGGCTGGCCGGGCAGGCCGTCGCCGACGCGGGCGATGCCGCGGAAGGGCCCGCCGGGGGCGCGCTGCCACTCACCGCGAGTCATGCCGATGAGCTCGAGGACCTCTGCCGGGCAGCCGTAGAAGCTGAGCAGGCGGCCGCCCCCGGCGACGAACTCGCGCAGGGCCGCCATGGCCTCGTCGGGGACGCTCGGGTTGTGCGGCAGCACCACCAGCTTCCGGCCGGCCAGGCGGGCGGCGGTGACGTCGCGGTCGGAGAGCACGGCGCTCTCGATGCCGATGTCGTCGAGGCAGCGCGAGACAGTCTCGACGAACTGCGCCACCGAGGTCGCCTCCGGGCCGCCGGCGGCGGAGTCGGCGCGCAGGACCAGCACCGGCGCCGTTGAGGCGAGGGGCCCGATGTGGGCGATGCCGAAGGCGGTATCCGCGTCGGCGCCAGCGCGCCAGGCCGAGACGCGGAGGAGGTCGACGGCGCCCCAGCCGGCCGGGGTGCCCTCGGTCTTGGTACGGCTCTTGTCGAACAGCACGCGCTGCCAGACGCCATCGCGGCGGATATCCGCCGTCGTCGAGTACCAGCCATTGCCGCTGTGGCAGTAGAGCGAGACCTGCGACACCGGCTCGGAGCCGGCGCTGTAGAAGAGGAACTGCAGGCCGCGCGCCGCCGCCAGGTCGGCGTCGATGCGGATGTCCCAACTGCAGCGCTGGTGCGTGGTGCCCTTGAAGTTCCCAGGGAGGCTGACCCAGGCGCCGGGGCCCTCGCCGACGAGCGTCACCGGCAGGCTCCCGGTCATGGGCTCGAAGACGGCACGGGCCTCGGCCGTCGAGCGCACCTGACAGCTCGGAAACACCGTCCAGTCGGCCGATGGCGGCGGCGGAATCTCCGCCGCGCTGCAGCACAGGCCGGCCACCGCCGCGACGGCGGCAAACGACACGATGTCCCTGGGGTGCAGCATAATGCCATCCTCCATCCGCGGTGCGGGGCCGGGCGGGACTGCGAGTGCGGCAGTCCAGGGGGATAATGTGCCCCTAGGAACCGCCAAAGGCAACCGGCGCGCGTCTGGCGCGCGGCGGCGGCGGCGGTATGGTCCTGGAGTGTCGGCGCTGCGGCGTCGACGCGGGTCGTTTGTGGAAAGGACATGAGCGCATGGGTACGCCGTTGCGGCTGGCGTTGATTGGCACGGGCGGTCGGGGGCAGATCTACGCGGATGTTCTGCGGCGCCTGCCGCCGGGCCTGGCCGAGTGGGGGGCGCTGTGCGACCACAACCCGGAGATTCTGCAGGCCTTCGCGGCGCGCAATGGCCTCGGGGTACCGCTGGTGTATGAGGTCGGCGACCTCCTGCGCCGTGATGACCTCGACGCGGTACTGATCTGCACCCCGGACTCCGCGCATCGCGCCCCGGCGGTGGCCTGTCTGGAGGCCGGTCTGCACGCGCTGGTGGAGAAGCCGCTGGCGACGGACCCGGCCGACGCCGCGGCGATCTGCGCCGCGGCGCGCGCTGCCGGGCGCATCCTGCACCTCGGCTTCGTGCTGCGCTACGACCCCTGCGTCTGCCGCCTCCGCGACCTCGTCGCCGGCGGCGCCATCGGCAGGCCCATCGCCTGCATGGTGCACGAGGCGGTGGGGTGGTTCCACGCGGCGACCTACATGCGGCGCTGGAACCGCTTCCGGCGCTACAGCGGCGACCTGCTCCTGCACAAGGGCTGCCACACGCTGGACCTGGTCAACGCCGTCACCGCGAGCTACCCGCGGCGCGTCGCGGCCTTCGGCGGCACGGCGGTCTTCGTGCCGCGAGCCGATGCCGGCGACCGCTGCGACCGCTGCGACCGCACCGCCGACTGCCTCTACGTCGCCGACCAGGGCGAGGCCTACCGCAAGCGCTTCTACGACACCGCCGGACCCCAGGTCCTGCCCGAGCCGGTCTGCGTCTACAATGTCGATAAGGACACCACCGATACGGTCACCCTCATCGCCGACTACGACCAGGGCATGCGCCTGTCCTATACCATGACCCTGGTCTCGCCGCGCGGTGAGCGCCGGCTGGTCCTTGTCGGCACCGGGGGCGAGATTCGCTGTGACCTGAGCACCTACCGCATCGAGCTGAGCCGTCTGCCCGACCGTCCGACCGAGGTGATCGAGGTAGCGCGGCCGTCCGGTGCCGGTCATCAGCACCACGACCTGGCCCTCCTGCAGCACTTCCTCGAGCGCATCCGCGACGGCGACGACCCGTCCGCCGGCATTCGGGACGCCGCCATGTCGGGCGCCGTCGCCTTCGCGGCACTCGAGTCGATGGCCAGCGGTGTGCCGGTGGCCGTGCCGCCGGCCTGATCAGCCGTGGCGGCGCAGCCGCGCCAGGAGCAGGTTGCCGATGTACTGGATGCGGTTGTAGGGCGAGGTCCCGCGGGCGGCATCGACGTAGAAGGGCAGCCCTTCGTGGTAGCCCTCGAGCAGCGCCTGCAGCCACTCGCCGGTGATGACCCAGGCTTCATCGTCATCCAGGTTCAGCGTGCAGAAGTTCCCCATGCGGGCGCCGTTGGCCGGTATGACCACGCGCTCCGTGTCGCGGCGCACGCAGAGCCTCTCCGGGTCGACCTCGCCCAGGAACAGC
>JAGVUW010000431.1 GCA_019136035.1 Verrucomicrobiota bacterium
CTGAGCAGCACCGCCGTGAGGCGGAGGCCCTGCGTGCCGATCTGGCGCGCCTCGAGGGCCGCGTCGGGACGATGCAGACACAGCTCCAGGGCCAGGGGGACCAGGAGAAGGCCCTGGCGGCGGCCCAAGGGGAGGTCGCGGTGCTGCGGCAGGACCTGGTCCGCGAGCGGACGGCCCTGGCGGCGCTGAAGGACCAGGCCGCGGCGGCCGAGGCCAGTGCCAAGACCCTTACCGCCCGCA
Source organism: Verrucomicrobiota bacterium (assembly GCA_019136035.1). GTDB lineage: Bacteria > Verrucomicrobiota > Lentisphaeria > Oligosphaerales > JAFGRS01 > JAGVUW01. The sequence continues at coordinate 241 of JAGVUW010000431.1, forward strand.
CCCAGGCCCTGGAGACCGAGAACAGCGACTACGCCCGGCGTCTGCGCGAGATCGAGCGTGCCACCGAGGACTCGCGGCGCGGTCGCGATGACAATGCCGAGCAGCTCCAGCAGACCCGCGAGCTCCTTGCTGCCGCCGAGGGCGAGCGCAATCAGCTCCGCCAGAAGACGGAGGAGCAGATCGCTCTGCTTCGCCAGCAGGAGAAGAGCCTGCGCGATCTGGAGGCCGGTCAGCGCGACCTCCAGGCGCAGCTCGAGACGCAGCGCCAGGAGGTCGCCCGGCTGACGCGCAGCCGCGAGGAGGGCGCCGCCGCCTTCGCCCGCGAGGCGGCGGTGATGAAGGCGAAGGTCGACGTTGTCGACGGCCTGACCGCGAGTCTCGGCGAGGCCGACCGCCTGAGTGCCGACCTGAAGCAGCGCGTGCAGGCCCTGGAGCAGGACAAGCTCGTCCTCGAGGGCCGCGTGCGCGAGACCCAATCGCAGGTCCAGGAGCGCGACCGCGAAGTGGCGCGTTTCCGTGAGGCGATGTCGCGGGATGTCTCGGCGCGTGAGCAGGCGGTGCTGCGGCAGCTCCAGGAGGCCTCCGCCCGTCTGACGGCCGAGACCGAGAAGCGCCGTGCCTTGGAGGCGGCCCTGGCGGCCCTGCCGAGTGGCGGCGCGGCGGCGCCGGCCGCAGCGGCGCCGGCCGCGGTGACGCCGGCCGACCCCGAGACGGCGCGCCGGCAGGCCGAGCAGGCCGCCATCATCCGCGGCTACCTCCGCCAGGCGGTCGCCGCCGAGAAGGACGGCAAGGTCGAGGCGGCGCGGTGGAACTACGAGCGCGTCCTCGCTCAGGACAGCGAGAACCGCCTGGCGGCCCAGCGCCTCGGGCTCATCGCCGCCGAGCAGGGCAACGACGAGGAGGCCGAGCGCTACCTCAAGCGCGCCTTCAAGCTCGACCCGGACGACCTGCAGACGATCCTGCCGCTGGGCTTCACCCTGCTGCGCCGGCAGGCCCCCGACCTGGCGGTGTCGATGCTGAGCCGGGCCGTGGCGTTGGAGCCTGGCAACGCCGTGGCGCAGCGCTGTCTGGGCCTGGCCTGCAGCTCCCTGGGGTGGTACGACGCGGCCGAGGTGCAGTTCCGTCGTGCCCACGAGCTGAACCGCCGCGACGGCGAGACCGCGTTCAACCTGGCCGTGCTGCTCTCGTCACGTCAGCCGCCGCGTCTCGATGAGGCGCGGACCTGGTATCAGCAGGCCCTCGAACTGGGGGTGGCCCGCGACCCCGGCCTGGACCGCCTTTTTGGGGTAGGGAACTGAGCCGTCAGACTACCAAAACGCGTCCGGGTGGCTACATTGGCGCGATGCTTCAGGGCGTCGCGCGCGGCGTTGCGGTGTCGTTCGGCGGTGCCCCCTGGTGTGACGGCGTCGGTGTAGGTAAGGAGCGTGCGCGATCATGTTCAAGCAACTGCGTCCGTATGGCGTGATTCCGGTGGTGGCAGTCGATACGCCCGACGATGGGTTGCGTCTGTGTGAGGCCCTCTGCGAGGGCGGCCTGCCGGTGGCGGAGATCACCTTCCGCACCTCGGCGGCGGAGGCCACGATCCGTGCCGCCTCGAAGCAGTTTCCGAACATGATTCTGGGTGCCGGCACGGTGCTGAACACCGACCAGCTCAGGCGTGCCATCGACGCCGGGGCGCGTTTTGCGGTGGCCCCCGGGACGAATCCGTCCGTGGTCGAGGCGGCGGTGGCGGCGGGCTTCCCCTTCGCGCCGGGCATCTGCACCCCCAGCGACATCGAGCGCGCCTATGCCCTGGGCGTGACCATGCTGAAGTTCTTCCCGGCCGAAGCGGCGGGCGGCGTGGCTATGCTGAAGGCCCTGATCGGCCCCTACGGGCACCTCGGTCTGCAGTTCTGCCCGACGGGCGGCATCAGCGAGAAGAACATGGCTGACTACCTGGCGTTGCCGCAGGTGGCGGTAGTCGGCGGCACCTGGATTGCCAAGAAAGAGGCGATGGCGGCCGGGCAGTGGAAGGCCATCGCCGAGGTGGCGCGTCAGGCCGTGGCCCGGGTGGGCCAGCGCTGACGACGGGGCGGGCCGGCGGCGGCCGCGCCGGGATGACCGGCAACGACGCCGCGGCCCCATAGCCGGATCGACGGCGTACGGGGGCGCCGGATAGAACACCGCGAACGATCGCTCACCACCCGTGCTGGAGCGCGAGGGTCCGCAGACGCGAAGGCGTCCACGAGCGGCGGCGACGGCACGGCACCGCGATCTTCCATACGAGTCAGGCAGGGCGGCGATGAGTGCACCTACACTTCTGGTACTGGCAGCGGGCATGGGCAGCCGTTACGGCGGCATCAAGCAGATGGACCCGGTGGGTCCCTGCGGCGAGTTCGTGCTGGATTACTCGATCTACGACGGCTGGCGGGCCGGCTTCGGCGAGGTCGTCCTGATCATCCGCGAGGAGCTCGAAGAGCCCCTGCGTGAGCATTTCGGCGGCCGTCTCGACGGCCGCATCACCCTGCGCACGGTCTGTCAGCGCCTCGACGACCTTCCCGGCGGCTACACGCTCCCGGCCGGCCGTCAGAAGCCCTGGGGCACCGGCCACGCCATCTGGAGTGCTCGCGAGGTGGTGTCGTCCTCGTTCGCGGTGATCAACGCCGACGACTTCTATGGCGCCGGCGCCTACCAGACTGTGGCCGACTTCCTGCGCAGTCCGCGGCACGACGCGCGGACCTACGCCATGGTCGCCTACCGCCTGGCCAACACCCTGAGCCGCTACGGGAGCGTCTCGCGCGGCATCTGCCAGCGTGATGCGGAAGGCTTCCTGGTCGAGGTGGCCGAGCGTACCCGCATCGAGATGACCGCCACGGGGGCGCGCTACGGCCGTGAGGATGGCACCTGGGGCGAGCTGACCGGCGCCGAGCCGGCCTCGCTGAACTTCTGGGGCTTCCACCCGAGCCTGTTCGCGGCCCTCGAGGACCTCTTCATCGAGTTCCTGCAGGCGCGCCGCGAGACCCCGGGTTCGGAGTTCTACATCCCGACCGTGGTCGACACCCTGGTCAAGCGCGGCCGCTGTCGGACGGCGGTTCTGGAGACCGACGAGCACTGGTTTGGGATGACGTACAAGGAAGACCGCGCGATGGTCGTTCAGCGCCTGTCCGAGCTGATCGACGCCGGCGTCTATCCGCGGGATCTCTGGGGCTGAGACAGACGGGCGATGCCGGTCTGGGACACCAGTGTGGAGCAGCAGCGATGAAGCATGATCTGAAGGCCGTGGTGGCGCAGTTCGACCTTGCGGGCGAGTTCGTCGACGCCCAGCCCTACGGCACCGGCCATATCAACGACACCTACCTGGTGCGCCTGCGCCAGGGCCAGACCGTGATGCCCTGGATCATCCAGCGCATCAACCACCGCGTCTTCACCAACGTCCCGGCGCTGATGGAGAACATCCTGCGGGTCACCGAGCACGTACGCGGCCGTCTGGCGGCCCTGCCCGGGAGCGACCTGCGCCGTGAGACCCTGACGGTCATCCCGACGCGCGCCGGCAAGGCCTTCCTCGAGGACGCCGACGGCAACTTCTGGCGCACCTACATCTTCATCACCGGCGCCCGCACCTACGACGAGGTCCGCGGCCGCGACATGGCCCGCCAGGCGGCCATGGCCTTCGGGCGTTTCCAGAAGCTCCTCATGGACCTCCCGGAGCCGACCCTGCACGAGACGATCCCCTTCTTCCATCACACCCCGGACCGCTTTGCGCGCCTCGAGGCGGCCATCGCCGCCGACACCGCCGGCCGCGCCGCGTCGTGCCGTGCCGAGATCGACTTCGCCCTGGCCCGCAAGGCCAGCACCGGCGTCCTGGTCGACGGCATCGCCGCCGGACGCCTGCCCCTGCGCGTGACGCACAACGACACCAAGATCAACAACGTCATGATCGACGACCAGGACGGGCGCGGCGTCTGCGTCATCGACCTCGACACCGTCATGCCCGGGACCGTCCTCTACGACTTCGGCGACCAGATCCGCACCACCACGGGCACCGCCGCCGAGGACGAGCGTGACCTGAGCAAGGTGCGCTTCCAGATCGACATGTTCGAGGCCCTGGTCGAGGGCTACCTCGAGGCGGCGCGCGACTTCCTGGTGCCGGCCGAGGTCGAGCAGCTCGCCTTCAGCGGCCGGCTGATCACCTTCGAGATCGGCATACGTTTCCTCACCGATTACCTCCAGGGCGATGTCTACTTCAAGACGCATCGGCCGGGCCACAACCTGGACCGCGCCCGCACGCAGTTCCAGATGGTGCGCCACATGGAGGCGCAGGCCGAGGCCATGGAAGGCATCGTCGCACGGTTTCGCTGAGAGCAGTCGCCGGCTCGGCGCCATGGTGTGTGGCGTTGGCGGCAGCAGCCTAGGAGGACAGGCCGATGAAGTCGTATTTCAACCTGATCAAGCCCCGCTTTGTGCCGGTACTCGACCCCGAGTTCAAGCCCCCGGTCCTGGCCAACCGGGCCTTTCTGGCGGAGGTCGATGCATCCGGTGCCGCGGTGCCGCTGGCGATCGCGGTCGAGCGCGACCAGGGCCGCGTCGACCGCTATGACACGCGGGTGTTCGCCATGGGCCACCCGCGGGCGGCGGCGAACTTCTTCTACGTCGAGCGACTGCTGAAGTTCCTGCTCTGGCAGTGGGGCGGCTGGAAGGTCACCATCGGCGGCCCGGTTGAGCTGGTGCGCTACCTGCAGTCCTGCTACACCCACACCGGCCCGCGCGCCTTCGATGCCGAGTTCTGGGGCGATCAGACCTACGAGCGCGAGATGGAGTTCGTGGCGACCAGTGTCGACCGGGTGCCGCCGGCGACGGCCGGGGCCGGTGCCGACGTCGACCTGGACTGGACCGGCTGGCGCATCGGCTTCGACCTCGGTGCCAGCGACCGGAAGGTGGCCGTGGTCAAGGACGGCAAGCTGGCGCTGAAGGCCGACGGCACG
>JAGVUW010000810.1 GCA_019136035.1 Verrucomicrobiota bacterium
TCCGCGATGCAGTCCTTGATGGTGATGCTGCGGCCGCTGGCGGGGTCCTTCAGGCGGCACCACGGCCCGCCGTCGATCTCGACCGCGCCGAATTCGCGCCGGGCCAGCTCGTAGCCCCAGTCACGGAAGGCGCCCTCGGTGTACTTCATGATGTTGCCCTTGTGCACCAGCGTCACCGAGTCGCGGCCGTTGGCCAGGGCGTGACGGATGGCGGAGCGCACCAGGCGCTCGGTGCCCTCCTTCGACACCGGCTTGATGCCGAAGCCGCTTGTCTCGGGGAAGCGGACCTTGCTGTAGTGCTTCGGGAAGTGCTCCTTGAGGAGAGCCCGGAAGGCCTCCGTCTCCGGCTTGCCCTGCTGGAACTCGATGCCGGCGTAGATGTCCTCGGTGTTTTCCCGGAAGATGACCATGTCGACCTTCTCGGGGTGGCGCACCGGCGAGGGCACTCCCTGGAAGTAGCGCACCGGGCGCAGGCAGACGTAGAGGTCGAGGAGCTGGCGGATGGCGACGTTGAGGCTGCGGATGCCGCCGCCGACCGGCGTGGTCAGCGGGCCCTTGATGCCGACCAGGTACTGCTTGAAGGCGTCGAGGGTGGCCTGGGGCAGCCACTCGCCGGTCTGTTTGAAGGCCTTCTCGCCGGCCAGGACCTCGAGCCACTCGATCTGGCGGCGGGCGCCGTAGGCATGGCGCACGGCGCCGTCGACGACATGGACCGTCGCGCGCCAGATGTCCGGGCCGGTGCCGTCGCCCTCGATGTAGGGTATAACCGGGCGATCGCCGACCTCGAGGCCCGAAGCGGTCATGCGGATGGTGTCAGCCATGGTGTTGTCTATCCTCAAGCGCGGGGTGGTCTCTCAGGCGCCGCCAGGCGCGGTCGAGTCTCGCGGCCGGGGCCGCGTCGCGTGCGGTACTATAGCGCGCCGTCAGGGGCGGCGCCGTACTCGGCGCGGTAGGCATCAATGCGGGCCTTGATGGCGTCGTCGAGGACGACGCGGCCGGCCACCGGGCGGTTGTGGAGGTGTTCGACGACCTCGTCGAGGGTGACGATGGCGCAGGCGGTCATGCCGTAGGTGGCGCGGACCTCCTGCAGGGCGCTGCGGCTGCCCGTGCCGCGTTCCATGCGGTCGACGCCGACGATGAGGCCGGCGAGGTGGACCTTCGCGGCGGCCTGCAGGAGCGGCACGGTCTCACGCACGGAGGTGCCGGCGGTGATGACGTCCTCGATGATGACGACGCGGTCGCCATCACGGAGCTTGTGGCCGATGAGGGCGCCGCCCTCGCCGTGGTCCTTCTGCTCCTTGCGGTTGAAGCAGTAGCCGACATCGCGGCCGTGTTCGGCGGCCAGGGCGATGGCGGCGGCGACGGCCAGGGGGATGCCCTTGTAGGCCGGCCCGAAGAGGACATCGACGTCCGGCCCGAAGGCGGCGGTGAGGGCCTGCGCGTAGAAGCCGCCGAGGCGCCGGGCCTGCTCGCCGGTGCGGTAGTTGCCTGTATTAATGAAGAAGGGGGTACGGCGGCCGCTCTTGGTGACGAAGTCGCCAAAGGTCAGCACGCCGGCTGAGACCATGAACTCGATGAAGTCGCGCTGGTAGTCCTGCATGGGTGTCCCTGTCTGTCTGCGTGGTGCGCTTCTTTGCAGTCGTTGGCGGCACCCCCAGAGTGTAGGCAGGCGACCGCCCGTCGTCAAGCCGTCGCCGCTGCGAGGCAGGGCTGTTTGGACGTCCGGTTCTAGCACCCCTTCAGGGCGCCGTGCTCAGCCGGTAGACGTGGCGTTCATAGGGGCCGAATCGGTCTTCCCAGGCGCCGCCGTCACGGCGGATGTCGCGGTCCTCGAAGAGGACGCTGATGGCCGGCCCGCCGGCCGGGCTGGCCAGGGTGAAGCGGGCCTCGCAAGGGCGGCTGGTGGTGTTGACGGCGACGACGACCACGGCTTCGGGGGTGGCGTAGGCCTTGGCCATGACCTGGGGCTGGCTGCAGGTCAGTGCCGGTGCCGCGGTTAGGCTGCCGAGGGCCGGTGCGATGGCGTCGATCTCGATGCACAGCGCCCGCATCTCGTCGAGGCACTCGCGAGTGCGGGGCACCTGGGCGAAGTAGTACAGCCCGCGGGCGCCGGCGAGGATGGAGCCGTAGGCCATGCAGGAGAGCTCCCGCGGGGTGGGCTCGCGCGCCATCCAGTAGGCATAGCCGGTGCCCTGCAGCCACATCCACACCGGCTTGCGCTCCGGTGCCGCCGCCGCCGCCATGCGGCTGACGGCGTGGACGGCCGCCATGGGGTTGCTGTGAGGGATGGGGTAGACGTCGGTCGAGTAGATGTCACCGGTCTGATTCTCGAGGCGGTTGGCGAGGTAGTTGACGAAGGCCGGGTGGGCCGGGTCGAGCTGTTTGGCCAGGTGGACGCGGGCGTCGGCCTCGGCGAAGCGGCTGCCGCTCGGTTCGTCGAAGACGTACCAGCAGAGCAGGGCCGGGTGTTCCCGCAGGGCCGTGATGTGGGCGGTGAACTGCTCCCGCGACATGCGGCCGTCGAGCCAGGGCACGAGGCGCAGGCCGACCGCGGCGCAGCGGTCGAAGATGGCCGTGAGCTGAGCGGTGGTGAGGCTCTCGCGGATCTGGATGCAGACATCGCGGAAACCGTATCCGGCCACGGCATTCAGGACATCGAGGTGGCTGACGAACTCGAGGCCGAAGGCGTGCAGGACGTACGGCCTGCCGTCGACCAGGAAGCGGCCTTGGGCGTCGATGCTGACCCGCGCCGGTGCGGTCGGCGGCGCGCCGGCGCCGCGTCCGGCGGCGATGGCGGCGGTGCGCGGCGGGGCTGACCAGTCGACGGCGGCCTCGCGGCTCGCGGTGGCCGGGTCGATGGCGGCGGCGTGGACGTCGTCGGTGGGCTCGGCGCCGGCCTGGACCTGCACGGCGTCGATCCAGAGCGTCCCGGTGGCGCCGGGTGCGATGGTGGCTCGGAGGTGCTCGGCGCGGGCGATGCCCGGCAGCGCCACCTGTCGCCAGTCGGTGCCGGCCTCCACGGTGGCACGCTGTGGGCCGCAGCGGAGGGCGACCGGGAGCGCTTCGCGGTCGGCGCGTACCCAGGCCGAGAGCACGAGGCTCGAGGCCGAGGGCGGCGGCGTGAAGCCGGCGGAGGTGAGCTGGAGCAGGGGCTGACCGGGAGCGTTGTCGATGCGGAGGCTGGCGGTGCCGTCCCGTGCGACCGTGTCATCCAGTCGCCAATGGCGGCGCCAGAGATCCATATCCGCAAACCAGGGCAGCTCGCCGACACCCCAGTGGCCGCTGCCCCAGGCGTAGGGCATGCCCGCGCCGCTGATCTCGAAGCTGCCATTGGGCAGGAAGTTCTCGGCCGGATCGGCGGCCTCGGCCCGCAGACGCCGCAGTCGGAAAGTCGCCTTGCCGGGGGCTGCACTCCACACCGAGATGCGGAAGCGCTCGACCTTGTCCCAGCCGTTCGGCGTGCCCTCGGCACTGAAGGCACTGAGCGGCTCGGAGTGGCCGGTCCAGTCGCCGGGCACGCCGCCCCCGAGCACGTGGGCGTACCAGCCCTGGGCGGTGCCGAAGTAGATCATGACCGTGCCGGCGAGGGCGCCGCTATCCCCCGCGATCTCGAAGGCGACTCGAGCCGCGCTGCTGAGGTCCATAGGCGCGACCCAGTCCCAGCAGGCGCGGGCCTTGGGGGCGGGGAAGTCGGCGTCGAGGGCCAGGCAGGTGCTGCCGTCGGGCAGTGCCTCGACGCGGACCGGGCGGCTGCCGAACTGTGGCTGCCAGTGCTGCCGTGCCGCGGCCGTGTCGGGGTAGGTGAACGCCTCCAGGTCGCGCCCGGCAGTCCACAGGGGAACGGCACACAGCAGGCCCATCGTCACCATGAGATGTCGCATAGCTCTCCCTATCCCAGGCGCCCGCCATGGCGGCGGGGCATTCCGAAGCGCAGGCCGTCACGAGGGTCACGGCGGCCGTGCCAGCCAGGACTCACCCGGCGGGGCAGAGGTGCGCTGCAACCAGGGCCCAGAGCAGGTCCACGGCGCCGCCCGTGGACCTGGTTCACCGGCGGCGCGGTGAACCCACCTGCCCGCGGCGTTCACGGTGTCGCACCAGGCGAGCCTTCGTTGGCACACCTTGGCAGGCCGTCTGGCCCGGGGGTGCCGTGACGTCACCGGGAGCGCGCCAGGCGTCGTATGCAGGCATCCTGAAGCACGCCCGAGCCGTGGCCGCCGCAGCAGTAGGCCAGCAGGATGGCCTCCGCCGTGAAGTGGATGGCGATGTAGCAGAAGCCCCTCTCCGGGTCGTCCTCAAGGACCTCGGCGCGCTCCCAGGTGGCGCCGTCATCGCGGCTCCAGGCCATGACCAGCGGGGTGCGGTTCCACGAGGTCTTGGCGGGCTCCGGCAGGCCCCAGCGCCCGGAGCGGTCATTCCACACGGCCAGGAGATCGCCGCTCCAGGGGTCGCGTTTCATCGAGAGCGGCGAGGTCGGCGCCTGGAAGACGCTGGGTTCGGGCCAGGACCAGGTGAGGCCATCGTCGCTGGAGACGCTCTGCCACTGCCGGCCGGTGTCGGTGCGGAACCACGCCCAGAGGCTGCCGTCGGTGCGCTGGACGACGCCGGGCTCCTGCAGGCCGGTGCCGCTGGGCACGGGCAGGACGAGGGCCCCGGGGGCCTCGTACCAGGTCTCGCCCTGGTCGTCGCTGAGGTAGAACACGGCGATGGCGCGGGCGTCGTGGCCGACGGCGCTGCCGTCGACCTTGAAGCCGCCGCGGAGGGTAGCGCAGGGGCGGTGGTAGCCGACCGGCATGACCAGGCGGCCCGAGCGCAGGGCGACGACGCGGTCGTTGTTGAGGACGAAGTAGCCCGGCACCGGGATGCAGCGCCGGGGCGCCGACCAGGTCTCGCCGTCGTCGTCGGAGGCGCGCAGGTAGGGCAGGCAGGCGTTGAAGCCATCCTTGCGCAGGTTGAAGAGCCGGAGGCGTCCATCGGCACCGCGCAGGAGGCTGACGCTCATGACATTCTGGGCGCCGTCGTTGGCGACGAGCAGGCGGTCCTGGTCGTCCCAGGTGCGGCCGTCGTCGGCGGAGGTCCTTGCGACGATATCGGCCTGAGCGTGGTCGGACCAGCTCTCGCCGCGGTAGCGCGTGTAGGCGAAGAGGATGCGTCCATCGCGGCCGGCGATGAAGGCGCCCTCGGAGTTGCGCGGGTTGCCGGG
>JAGVUW010000807.1 GCA_019136035.1 Verrucomicrobiota bacterium
CCAGGAGGTGCCGATCCGGCTCTTGCCCGGCGACGGCGTACCGATGGCGCTCTGGGCCGAGGTCCGCGGCCCCCGCGCCTTCCAGGCCGCCGTGCACTACCCGTTCTTCCCGCAGCCGCACCGGGTGGAGAGCATCCGCTTCAGTCTCTGCGACCTCGGCCGCCGCGACCAACCGCTCGTCAGCGTGACCACCGGCCCGCTGCACGCGGCCGCCTACGCCTGGGGCTTGCTCGCCCTCGACAACGTCGCCCCCGCCAAGCCCACGGCCAGCGAAGGGCTCCTGGACGACGATCCCGCCGGAGCGCTCGAGCTGGACGAGGGCAAGGGCAAGCCCGCGGACGAGGCCGGCAAGACGGAGTACCTCCTGCGTTGCGAACTCCTCGGCTCCGAAACGGACCCTGAAACGAAGAAGCCGCGCCCGGTCGTGCTCGCCACGCAGGACATCACGGTCACGGTCGACGCCGTGGCCGACGCCGACCTGCCCGACGGCCTGTAGCCGCGCCCTGCCGTTCCCCCATCTGCCCTTGCCCGTGCCCCTTTCCCGCCATCGGGAAGGGCGCGTTCCCCGCCCTCCCCGGACCCCGCCTGAGAGTGCCCGAGGGGCACGTTTGACTGGCACCGCGGAACTGCCCCGCGGCAGCGGGGCCCCGGTTCCGCGGCGCCGTGGCCGGCGCTGCGCGACCCGTCCAAGTAGGTTGAATCTCCGCGCCTCCGCGCCTCTGCGCGAACCATTCTGCTCTGCGGTCTCCGCATCCTGCGGAGCCCGCCGCCGGCAAGCCCCATAGCCCGAGGGAAACGTGTCTCGCCCCGACGCGCCGAGGCGCGGAGAACAGAATGGACACACACTGCGGAATCGGCATCGACACCGGCCGGCGAAGACGACGGGGCTCCGCTTGGATACGCTTGCCTTCCCCTCGGAACGGCATACGTTCAAGCACAGAGCGGTCGGTACAGGGATGCGGTCGGGCGACCGGACGTGGTCAAGGAAGCCAGGCCCCAGGAGCCCGCGTGGAGCCATTCTGACACACGTCACGGCCCGCGGCACCACGCAAAGACCGCCTTCCACTCAATAACTGTTGAACGAAGCCGCGCTGCGGCAGCCCTTCCGATCCCTGCCTTTCCTCCGCTTCGCGTTCCGGTGATTTCCACTATCGTCCCTCGCATCGGCCGGGCGCATGGTGCGCCTCGCGCCGCACGGCGAGGAGAGACGTTATGCAGCGGCTGTCGGAACGGATGCTGGAGGACATGAAACTGGCGGGGCTGTCGAAGCGGACGCGGGAGTCGTACCTGTATACCGCGCACGCACTGGTGCAGCACTACGGCGAGCGGCCGCCGGCGCGGATCACACCGGAGGAAGTCCGCGCATTCTTCGTGCACCTGATCGACGAACGGAAGCTGAGTCCCTCAAGCGTGCGGGTGCATCTGAACGGCATCCGTTTCCTGTACGAGCGGACACTGGGCCGCCACTGGGCGATGTTCGACCTGATCCAGCCGCACCGCGGGCGCCCGCTGCCGGTGGTCCTGAACCGCCAGGAGGTGCGACGGCTGCTGGGCGTGGTGCGCAACGAGCCGGCGAAGACGGCCTTGACGCTGATCTACGCGTGCGGGCTGCGTGTCCTGGAGGCGACACGCATCCGGGTGTGCGACATTGACTCGCGGCGCGGGCTGCTCCATGTGCGGGGCGGCAAGGGGAACAAGGACCGCTACGTGCCGCTGCCCGAGCGGATGACCGAGCACCTGCGGGAGTGGTGGCGCCGGCAGCGGCCCGCCGTATGGCTCTTCCCCGGTCGCGCGGAGCAGCCGGTCACGCCGAGTCTCCTGCAGAAGACTCTGAAGACGGCGCTGGGCGAGAGCGGGATCCTCAAGAAGGCCAGCGTCCACACCCTGCGCCACTCCTATGCGACGCATCTGCTTGAGGCCGGCGTGAACCTGCGGGCGATCCAGATCATTCTCGGGCACAACAGCCCGCAGACGACCGCGCTCTACACGCACCTGACACCGGCGGTCCTGAGCGGCACGGCCGCGGCGATCAACCGCCTCATGGGCGACCTCTGAGCCGCGGCCGATGCCGGAGATCGCCGAGATCTTCCGGCGGCACGGAGCGGAGTACCTGGAGCGCTTTGGCGAGACCATGCCGGCCTGGCACCGGCGGGCCATCGCCGCAGTGAGCGGCTGCCGCACGCCTGCCATGGGCGGGCACCTGCTCGGCTGCGGCGAATGCGGCCATCGCGAGTACGTCTACCACTCCTGCCGCAGCCGGGCCTGTCCCTCGTGTCACGGGGAACAGGGCGCGGAGTGGCTTCGCGCCCGCGCCGCGGAACTGCTACCGGTGCGCTATTTCCACCTGGTCTTCACCGTGCCGGCCGCGCTGCGCGAACCCTTGCGGAGATCGCAGGCCGCCTTGTGCGGCGCCCTGATGCGGGCCGCCGCGGAAGCGATCCTGGCCCTGGCCGCCGATCCCCGGTATCTCGGCGGCACGCCCGCCATCCTCGCCGTATTCCACTCCTGGGGCCGGACCCTCACCTGGCATCCCCACGTGCACTGCCTGGTGCCGGCCGGCGGCCTCGATGACCGCCGACTCTGGCACGAAGCGCCGAATCCCGCGTTCCTGGTGCCGGTCCATGCCCTGGCCAAGCTCTTCCGCGCACGCTTTGCCGCGCTCGCCCGCGTCGCCCTGCCGGCGGCCGCACTGCCCGGGTCTGCCTTCGATCCAACCCAGCGCTGGGTCGTCTATGCCAAGCCCTGCTTCGCCGGCCCGGAGAAGCTGCTGCAGTATCTCGGCCGCTACGTGCACCGGCTCCCGCTCAGCGACGCCAGCATCGTCCGGCACGGCCCCGACCAGGTCGCGTTCCGCTGCCGCGACGCCACCACCGGCGTTCCACGGACGCTCCAACTCGTTCCGGTCGAATTCCTGCGCCGCTGTCTCCAGCACGTGCCGCCCCCCGGATTCCACCGCATCCGCTACTACGGACTGTGGGCACCGGCCTGCCGGCCCCTCCTGCGCCGGGTGCAGCTGCTGCTCTCGGCAGTGCGCCCGAGCGCTGCCGTGGCCGTGGCCGATTCTGCCTCCAGACCCGCGCCGCTCCCGCCCACCAGGCTCTGCCCGCACTGCGGCTCGCCCCGCCTGGCGGTCATCCTCTTCTTCCGTCCCGGAGCCCGCGCACCACCGCCATGAACGCCACCGCACCCGTCATTGTCGCACGCCCCTGTCGCGACCGTATCCCGACGGCTGCGCCGCGCCTCTATCGTCCGCTTGCGCGCCAAGCCCCCATGCCTGGCCGCCGCGAGCACGATCCGGCCCACCGTTCGCCCTGCGCCAACCCTCCTTGCCCCGCCGCCACGCTTGCTTCGCCGCCTTCGACGGTGTATCAGTAGCCTCGCGCGGCGGGGGTATCCCGGACAAATTCCCAAGGCCTGCCGCAGCGGGTCGTTCAACTTGGACTATGTGCCGGCTCCGCGGCACATAATCCTCATACGTTGGGGGGGGCGGACGCCCCGGGGATGCCGTAGGCAGCCGGGCGCTTACCTGTGCCACGGCACAACGGCGGCGACAGATTGCGCCAGGGCCGCGAATCCACCGGGCGACGATGGCCACTTGCGGCACAGACGACCGACCGGGTCACCGTCCTGCGGCACGGCCGGAGTTCCCGCTTCAGCGGGTGCCTGGGGTGGCTGAAGGTGTTTCCTCCCGCCTGACGGCCGAACGCCTGGTCGCCTCGCGTGCGGGTTGCGCCGCGTGGCGCCCGGCGTACGGTACGCCGCAACCAGGGCCGCCCTTCGCCTGGCCACGACGTGCCCGCCTCCCGGAGGATCGGTATGCCCGCGACCCCCTGCACCGGCAAGCAGCGCATGCTCAACGCCTACCGCGGCGTGCGCGGCGACCGCGCCCCCGTGGCCCCCGAGTTCTGGTATTACTACCCGGCCAAGGTGCTGGGCGTGGACATGATCGAGTTCTCGCGCTCGGTCCCGTTCCACCAGGCACTGAAGACCACCTTCGAGCGCTTCGGCTGCGAAGGCTGGGGCGCCACCTTCGCCGGCGCGCCCACGCCCGACGTCACCTGGACAAACCGCGAACGCTGGCTCAACGACCGGCAGCTGCGGATCGAACACACGGTCGCGACCCCGTTCGGCACGCTGACCAGCGCCGACCTGCTGGACCGCGACGAGCCCGGCTGGGCCCTCGAGCGCCTGGTCAAGGACCCGGCCCGCGACCTGGACGCCTTTGTGCACCTGACGCTGGGCGGCGACCCGGCCGCGCTCAACGCGGAGGCCATGACCCGCGCCTGGCGCGAGGTCGGCGAGAGCTACCTGCTGGAGGCGTGGGTCGGCGTGCCATTCTTCGACTGGTACGGCGGCGGCCGCGAGGGCGGCTTCGAGACGGCGATCTACGACTTCCTGGACGCGGCCATGGCGCCGCGGCTGCGCGAGCTGCACGCGCGCTACACCGACTACGTGGTGCGCCGCGCCGAGGCCATCTGCCGGCTGACGCCGCTGGAGAGCCTGGTCATCGGCTGCACCTGGAGCTGCAACTCGCTGCTGGGGCCGCACCTGTGGCGGCAGTGGGACAAGCCGGTCATCCGCGCCATCACCGAGGTCGTGCACCGCTGCGGGCGCCTGGTGCACCTGCACCTGCACGGGCGCTGCCTGGAAACCGTGGCGGACCTCGCCGAGATCGGGCTCGACTGCGTCTGCCCCTTCGAGCGTCCGCCGGGCGGCGACATCGCAGGACTCGAGGGGCTGCGCGAGGTGGCGCGCCTGCTCGGCGACCGCGTCACCATGAACGGCAACATCCACACCGTCGAGACGCTCATCCGCGGCACGCCCGCCGACGTGCGCCGCGAGGTGCAGGAAGTGCACGCCGCCTTCGGCCACACGCCGCGGGTGATCATCGGCACCGGCGACCAGGTCGGGCGCGAGACACCCGAGGCGAACCTGCACGCCTACATCGACGAGGCGCACCGGCTTTTCAGCTACAGCGCGTAGGGCGGGCGGAATGCATATCGAGTGCGGTGCGTGAGCACCGCTTTCCCGCGCCGGGTGTGAGCACGGCGCCTGCGTGCCGCCCGCCATCCCGTGCGCCTGGCCCCCCGCGGCAGTCACCTGCCGCGCAGGCAAGAGCGGCGGTCACCCGCCGCACTCCAGACGCTGCCTGCCCCCGGCGCATGCCGCCGGCTGCGCGAGCACCATCC
>JAGVUW010000485.1 GCA_019136035.1 Verrucomicrobiota bacterium
ACGGTGATCTGCCGCGGGCCCTCGGTGCGGTCGCTGTAGACGACGCGGTTCTCGCCCAGGCGCAGCCGCGGCAGCGACAGCGGCGCGGCCATGACGTCGGTCTCCATCCGCAGCCCGGCCAGCCGGGCGCCGGTGGTGCCCGGGGCGCTGTGCAGGCCGACCACGATCTGGTAGGCGTACTTGCCGGGGGCCTGGTGCGGCAGGAGGGCCTCGTCGAGGGCCACCTCGGGCTGGAGCCGGCCCGGCCCACGGCCCTCCCAGAGGCGCTGCGGCTCGCCGCCGGGGAGGACCAGGCTCAGGCTGACGGCGTCGGCGGCGCTGGCCAGGTCGAACACCGGCCGCAGGGTGCCGCCGACGATCACCCAGGGCGACGACACCGCGTAGGCCACCTGCGCCGTCGGCGAGGAGCCCGCCAGGGCGTCGGGGTCGACGGCGGCGATGTCCTGTTCGGCGGCGATGCCCTCGCGCCAGTGCGCCGCACTGAGCCGCGGCGCGTAGTGCAGCTTGGAGTTGCCGTAGTAGGGCGGCGCGGCACGCCACTTCTCGCTGTGGCAGGCGAATTTGCCGATGTTGTCCCAGCGCAGCTCGACGGCCTCGCCCGGGCGCAGGGTGTGGTCGAGGGTGTGACCGCTGATCGTGTGGCGCAGCTTGGTGTCATCGGCGCCGAACAGGGCCGCATTCGTCTCGCTGCCGGACCAGCCGCCGAATTCGGGGCCGTAGTGGACCTCGCGGCGGGCCAGGTCGTGGTCGACCATGCACTCGTCGCCGCTGATCAGATGGCGGTTCTCGCGGTCGAGGTGGAAGACCTCCTCATCGATATCGAGGAAGGCGAAGCGCCCGTCGACCATGGTCTCGACCTGGACATGGCCGTTCAAGGCCCGCACGAAGGGGTCCTCCGGATTCGTCGGCCGACCCAGGCCGGCGGCCCCGAACAGCACCGACCCGGCGTAGCCGAGGTCGTCGCAGAGGTTCAACCCATAGCAGTTCAGGAGCTTCACCGGGTCGTGGAACTCGTCATCCGGGAAGAGCGGCAGGCAGTGGTAGCGGACGTGCCGGGTGTTCTCCCAGACGAACAGCGCGCGCTCCATCTGCGTCTCGGCGCCGCGGGTGAACTCGGCGATCATGCTCTCCAGGGTGCCCCAGTCGCCGCGGTCGTTGATGACGCATGCCACTGTTGAAACGGCTGCGGCCATTCTCGAAGTCGACCAGGCCGCCCATGCGGACACTGTACTCGTGGCGCCCGGCGGTGATGACCTCCTGGTGTTCGCGCACCGGTCCGGTGGCGCTGAGCGGGCCGGACAGGCTGCTCTCGGGGTTGGTGGAGACGACCTCGTAGCGCCGGCCGTTCTGGCGCGGGTCGGAGTTGTCGCGGGTGCTCATGAAGAGGCCGCTGCGCGTCCAGTGCGAGTAGCGCCCCTGGCCGAGGTTGCGGATGTCGGCGTGCAGGGCCCGCGGCGGCCCGAGCGGCTCGCCGTCCTCGAGCAGCACGAGCTGCGAGCGGTTGCCGGTCTCCTTGTCGCCCTCCTCGCCGAGGTCGACGCCGACGAGGTAGCAGAAACCGATCTCTGGACGGAAGGCGTCCGCCGGAATGACCATCCGGGCCACCGGCGCTGCCGGCGCGGCCCCGACCGCCAGGCAGGTCAGCCCTGCCATCGCACCCCACAGCCCTGTCCGCATGGTCGTCCTCCGTGGTCTGCCCTGCTGCTCTGTTGCCGATGCCGCTTTCGCGTCGTTACTGTACCATCCCGCCGTCCCGCCTCTCCCGGCGGGCCTCAGGGGCCGCGCTGGCGGGACCGATAGGCCGCCAGGGCCTCGCCGATATCCAGGTCGAACTGGTGGTGACCCGGGTCCTTCAGATGCGCCAGGCCGGTGCAGACGCGGTTCTGCGCCGGGCTGAAGGTGATTACCCGCAGCCGCCCGGCCGCCGGGTCGAGGCGCAGGAGCCGTATCCAGTCGGAGTCGTCGCTGCCGCGCGGGTAGTCCTGGAGGATCTCATGGACGAGATTGCCGTCGAGGCCGCGGCTCGCCTGGCGGTGGGCGATCGAGGCGGACTGGTCGCCGCAGAGCACCAGGAAGAGATTCGGGTGCCGAGAGAAGCACTTCTCCCAGAGCTGCTGGGGCGTGTTGCCGCGCGCGCCGTGGACCTTCTTCCACAGCATTCGGCCCTGGGGCTCGCCGGCGCCGAAGCGTTCGAGGCCGCCCAGGTACATGTGTGTCGTCACGACCGCCAGGCGGTGCTGCTGCGCGGTCAGGACACTGTCGGCCCAGGCCAGGACGTCGTCCGGGGGATTGCACTCGAGGTGGACGAAGACCATGTCGATGCCGTCGGCGGTGATGAGCTGGAAGCTGTTGGCGTTGTTGCCCGAGACCGCGGTCGGCTGGCCGGGCCGGCCGGCATAGCAGCCGCCGTACCACGGCATTCCGGCGAAGCGCGCGGCCCCGAAGGTCTCCTGGAACAGCGCCGAGTCGCCGCTGCGCCCGATCAGGTCGTGGTTGCCGACCGCCAGGCCGTAGGGGACGCGCCCGTGCAGGCGGTCCATCGCCGCCTGCGCCACGGCCCACTGCTCGCGGTTGTTGCGATCGACGACGTCGCCGACGTGGGTGACGAAGACGATGCGCTGCGCCTCGAGGTTGTCGGCCAGCCACTGGGTGCGTGAGATGAAGGCCGGGTTGCGCGGCTCGCCGCTCTGATCGGCGCGGCCGGAGCCCGGCCCGAAGTAGCGCTGGGTGTCGGGGATGACCGCGATGGTGAAGGTGCCCTCCGGCGCCGGCTCCAGGCCCGGCCCGGGCGTCGGCGGGGTGGCGGCCGCCGCGGCAGGGGCGGTGGCGGTGGGTGTCGCGGTGGGTGTCGCGGCGGGTGCCGCCGCGGGTGCCGCCGCGGTGGCGGGGACGAGGCGGCTGGCGTGCTTGGTGCGCAGGTGCGCCTCGAGGGCGGCGAGGTCGTCCGTGCTCAGGGCGCGGCGGTAGAGCAGGAGTTCGGCGAGGTCGCCGTCGAGGCGCTGGGCGCGGCCCTCGTCACGACCGCCGAGGGCGGTCCGGACCGGCACCCGCCCCGACCCGGCCGGGCTGCTGCGCTCGTCCCTGCCGTCGACCCGCAGGGTGAACCGGCAGGCGTCCTCGTGCCGGGCATTGCGCACCGCCAGGAGGCTGTAGCCGTCAGGGCCGACGACCGAGGTCGTGTCCGCCTGGCGGCCGCCCTGGCCGAGGACCACGCGCAGGGTCCGCTCGCCCGGGATGTGGAAGCGGTACTGCATCGCGGCGCCGGCGGTGCGGGCCAGGATGGAGCCGTTGCGGCGCGCCCGGACGACGGCAAGGAGGGTGAACTCGTCGGCGCCCTGGAAATCCAGGTCGGTGGAGTCGTTGAGGAGCATGGCGCTGGTGCCGTCGAAGCGCACGGCGCCCTCGGCCGCGCCGAGGTAGCGCGGCGCGCCGAGGCCGTCGACGGCGGCGGCCTGGTGCGCCGAGGGGCTCTTGTCGCGCCAGGACTGGATGCGGCCGGTGTCATCGGCCAGGGTCAGCGTCGCGGCGTCGCCGGCGTCGAGCCAGAGGACCAGGCCCGGCAGGTCGCCCGGCGTCACCTCGGCCGACAGCCCCGACAGCCCAGGCAGCGCCGACAGCACCAAGGCCAGGAGGCCCGCCAGGAATGCCCCGCGGCGCGGATGGGCTCCACGCCGGCTGAGGTGCTCTCGATCGGGCTTGTGCTGCATGGATCCTTCCGACCTTTCCCCGCCGCGACCGCTCAGTGCGTCATGGCATAGACCAGGATATTCGTGCCGAGGCGGGTGTAGAACACGTGCGCGAAGTCGCTGATCTCACGGCTGCCGTAGTAGCGGAACACCCGCCAGCGCCCGCCGGGCTCGTTGGCCCACGCCGGCAGGGCCTGGTCCTGGCAGTAGATGACGTCGGTATCGCCGTCCTCGCGGCGCACCTCGAAGCGCGCCCCGCTGTAGGCGGCAGTCTGCAGGGCAGCGCTGAGGCCCTCGGTGTCTTCCAGGATGCGGAAACGTATGACCGTGCTCCAGGCGCCGAGGCTGTTGCGGCCCCATCCCATGGCGACGATCGGGGTCAGCAGCACCGCGATGCGGCCCTTGACGCGCAGGCCTACCGCCGAGTAGGTGCCTTCGGGCCACTTCTCCTCTTCGACGTAGCGGCGGACCGTGTCCGGCAGGATACTGGTGTCCGGCAGGCCCTCGTAGAAACTGCGGAAGAGCGGGTGCGAACGGCGCAGGGCGGTGAACTCGGCCTCGGGGAAGACGGCCTGGAAGGCGGTGCGCATCTCGGGGCAGGCCTCCCACTCGGCGAAGCTGTGATGCTGCCCGAACGCGGTGCTCTCGCGCAGGAAGGCGGCGTTGATGCCGGCGTCAATGTAGAGGAAGCCGCCGCGCTCCAGGTAGTCCTTGAGCTGGCGCCGCTCGAGGTCGGAGAAGGTCCAGTCGGCGCGGTCCGCGAAGTTCGCGTAGACCATCGGCAGCTCGAAGAGTCGATCGTCCTCGAAGCTGCTGAGGATGACCGGCTCGGGGACGACGTTCAGGGTGGTCTCCTCGCGGATGTGCTGGAGGAGGCTCGGCAAGGCCTCGGCGTAGCGCCGTCCGACGGCATCGCCGGCGACGAGTTGGCCGATGCGGACCTCGGGTCCGGCCTCGGGCGGCAGGGCGGCCGCCGGCGCGGCGGTGGCGGCCGGCGCGCCGCGCAGGCCGGCCGGAGCCGGCCACCACGACGCCAGAAGCAGCACCAGGCCGAGGCCGAAGCCGAAGCCAGGCCAGTACCGAGAGGACCTTGTCTTCGCCGAACGCCTCACCGTCACCCCCGTCGATGCATCGAGAACCGGGCTGCCCCGCCGCGTGCGCGCCCCCCCTGCGCCCGGGCGCCACCGTGCCGGCGCGACAGCGTCCCCAATGTACACGCGCGCCTCCGCTTTGCTCCCCAGGGTGACCGAGCGCGCGCCGGCGCGATGGCTCGTCGCCGCGGGCTGGCGCCCGGCCCCGCCCCGCGGTACAGTGACCGGCACGGGGCTCGACCCGCGGCGGTGTCTGCCGATCGACGGCGCCCCGCCAGCAGAGTCAGGCCCGCCGCATCCATGGGAAGACCACTGTTCGCAAGGATGACAGGAGTCCACCGCATGCACACCCACAGGCTGTCCCGCGTCGTCGCTGCCATCGCCACCGTGCTCGTCGGGCTGAGCGGCACGCTCCCCGCCGCCGAGAATCCCCTCAAGAATGCCAAGGTCGGCGAATGGGTCGAGTACAGCAACCGGACCGAGACCATGGGCATGGCCATGGACATGGTGATGAAGCAGACCATCGTCGCCAAGGATGACGCCTCCGCCACGATGCGCATCGAGGTGACCATGGGCGGCATGAGCATGCCCGGCGGCAAGGAGATCAAGATCGCCCTCGATCAGCCCTACGACCCGCTGACCGCGACGCAGGAGGGCGCCCAGGTGACGATCCTGGCCGAAGGCGATGAGACGATCACCGTCAACGGCACCTCCTACGCCTGCCACTGGGTCCAGGCCAAGGTCGTGGTGACACAGCCGCAGGCGGTGGAGGCGACCTCGAGGATCTGGACCAGCAAGGACGTCCCGGTCGGCGGCCTGGTCCGCATGGAATCCGAGGGCAAACTCAACGCCGGCGGCCAGGATATGACCATGAAGACGGTCATGGAGCTGAAGGCCACCGGCGGCAAGTAGGTCGACGGCGCCGCCTGTGGACTGGCCGCGGGCGGAGCCGCGGCCTTCCGGCTCGGGACACGGACTGACAAGGACGCACACGGACCGGCACGGACGGGCTCTGCCCGCAACCCCAGGGGAGGGTGCGTCTGTGCGTCTGTGGACTGTACGTCTGTAGCCAGAAACTTGCCCGGCGAGCAAGTTCCTGGGCTCTTTCGGCAACGGCATCCTTAAGGTGAAGATGGGGGAGCGTCCATCTGGCCTGTTTCGGGTTCGCCCACGGGCGGCTCCCGAGGGGGGTGTTGGTCGGGCGGCGCCCCTATCCCAAAGGGATTGCGTCCTCCAGCCCAGGGTTGCGGCTATGCCGCTGCCCTGGGTCCCGATCCCATCCCGCCTATCCAACCCCAACGTGGGTTGCGTCATCGTGTCGATGCGCCGGGCCCCTGGCGATCCGACCGACGCAACCCTCGTTGGGGTTGCGGCC
>JAGVUW010000209.1 GCA_019136035.1 Verrucomicrobiota bacterium
GCGCGGACAGCGCGGGCCACCTTCAGGCCCTTGAAGGCCGGCGCCACCGGCGCCGGGGCGACGACGCGGGCGGCCCCGGCCGGCGCCGCGCCGGGAGCGGCCTGCGGGGTCATGGCGACCCGGCAGGCCGGGCAGTTCAGGCTATGGACCGGCCCATCGACGGTCATCTTCGCTGAGCATGTCGGGCATACATAAGTCACAGGCATCGTCACGCTTCTCCGCTCGTCGGCAGCACGGCCCCCGGGCCGGGGCCGCCTCAGCCCTGGACGCGCTGCACCGCCAGCCGGCAGGGCTCGCCGTTGATCTCGGCCTCGGCCGTCGCCGGCAGCGCCGCCGCGTCCAGGCTCACGGCCAGGGTCTCACTACGAATGTACTCGGCGAAGTCGTCGAGCGCCGCTGCTGCCGCCTCCGGGAGCTGGTAGGTCACCACAATGCGGTCCGTCACCTCCAGGCCGGCGTCCTTGCGCAGGTTCTGGATACGGCTGACGATCTCGCGGGCCCAGCCTTCGCGGCGCAGTTCCGGCGACAGGGTCGTCTCCAGGGCCACCGTGATCTCGCCCTCGTTGGCCACGGTCAGGCCCGGCCTTTCCTGGCGCTGGACGAGGATGTCATCCGCCGCGATCGAGACCGCCTCGCCGCCGTCGGCGAGGTCAAGGCCGAGCGTCTGGCCCGAGCGCAGCCGGCCGATGGCGGCGCTGTCGAGGCGCTCGACCGCCTGCGCCGCGGCGCGCATGCGCCGGCCCAGACGCGGCCCCAGGACCTTGAAGTTGGCACGGGCGCTGAGATGCACCAGCTCCTCCTCCGCCGCCTGGACCTGCACTGCCTTGACATTCAGCTCGTCGGCCACCACACCGGCCATGGCCTCGAGGTCGGCACGGATCGACGGGTTGGCGCTGACCAGGACCGCGCTCTGCAGCGGCTGGCGCACCTTCAGGGCCGCCTGCGTCCGCAGGAACCGGCCGAGGGAGACCGCCTTCATGGTATTGGCCATGCGGCGGTTGAGGGCTTCATCGAGGGCGGCGCCGGTGGCGGCCGGGTAGTCGCAGAGGTGGACCGACTCGGGCATCTCGGCGGTACGCAGGTTGCGGTAGATCGCCTCGGTGACGAAGGGGATGAAGGGCGCCGCCAGTTTGCAGAACTCGATCAGGACGAAATGCAGGGTCTGGTAGGCCTCGGCCTTGTCGGCGTCGTTGCTGCTCTTCCAGAAGCGCCGCCGGCTGCGCCGGATGTACCAGTTGGTGAGGTCGTCGATGAAGCCGACGAAGCGGGTGCTGGCCTTCTGGAGGTCATAGTCGTCCATGGACTGCCGCAGGTCGCGGGCGCAGGCCTCGACCTGGGAGAGGATCCAGCGGTCGAGGACATTCTCGGGGGCCAGGCGCGGCCCGCCCGTGGCGGCCGGCGGCTGCCAGCCGTCGACGCGGGCGTAGGTGACGAAGAAGCTGTAGGCATTCCACAGGGGCAGGATGACGGTGCGCATGACCTCGCGCACGGCATTCTCGCTGAAGCGCAGGTCCTCGGCCTTGACCACCGGCGAGTTCAGCAGGCAGAGCCGCAGGGCGTCGGCGCCGTACTCGTTCATCACCGCGACCGGGTCCGGGTAGTTCTTCAGGCGCTTCGACATCTTGCGGCCGTCCTCGGCCAGGACCAGGCCGTTGACCACGACATTGCGGAAGGGGGCCTTGCCGAAGAGGGCGGTGCCGATGACCACCAGGGTGTAGAACCAGCCGCGGGTCTGGTCGAGGCCCTCGGCAATGAAGTCGGCCGGGAAGGTCGCATCGACGCGCTCGCGGTTCTCGAACGGGTAGTGGTGCTGGGCGTAGGGCATCGAGCCGCTCTCGAACCAGCAGTCGAGGACCTCGGGGGTGCGCCGGTAGGTCTTGCCGTCGCGGCGGATGAGGATGCGGTCGATGTAGTGTTTGTGGAGGTCCTCGACGTGTTCGCCGGAGAGCTCCTCCAGCTCGGCGATGGAGCCGACGCAGATCATATCCTTGGGGTCGGCCTCGTTGATCCAGACCGGGATGCAGGAGCCCCAGAAGCGGTTGCGGCTGATATTCCAGTCCTTGGCCTCGCCGAGCCAGTTGGCGAAGCGGTTGGCGCCGACGAACGACGGCACCCAGCGCACCTGGTCGTTGCTCTTCAGGAGGCCGTCGCGGAGGTCTTCGACGCGCACGTACCACGCCTCGATGGCGCGGTAGATCAGGGGCGTGTCGGTGCGTTCGCAGAATGGGTAGCTGTGCACGATGGTGCTCTGGTGCACCAGCGAGCCGGCCTTCTTGAGCCAGGCAATGATGGGCTTGTCGGCCTCCTTGCAGTGCAGGCCGGCGAAATCCGGAACGCGGTCGGTGAAGATGGCATCCTCGTCGAGCGGGTCGACCAGGTCGATGCCGGCGGCGCGGCAGACGCGGTAGTCGTCCTCACCGTAGGCCGGTGCCATATGCACGATGCCGGTGCCCTCGTCGGTCGAGACGAAGGCATCGCCGAGGATGCGGAAGGCGCCGGGCTGCTCGGCGAAGTAGGGGAACAGCGGCTCGTAGGTGCCGCCGAGCAGGGCGCTGCCGGGGAGGCGGCGGACGACCTCGTACTCGGCCGCGTCGCGGTAGTACGCCCCGAGGCGGGCTTCGGCCAGGACGTAGTGGTCACCCGAGGCGCGGTCGCGGACGACCACGTAGTCGATCGCCGGCCCGACGCAGACGGCGAGGTTCTCGGGGAGGGTCCACGGCGTCGTCGTCCAGATCAGCAGGTAGACGGCGGCGTCGGCCGGCAGGCCGGCCGGGGCCTGGCGCAGGCGCAGCCGGCAGGTCACCGCCGGGTCCTGGACATCCTGGTAGTTGCGGTTGGCCTCGAAGTTCGACAGGGGGGTGTTCAGCCGCCAACTGTAGGGCATGATGCGGTGGGCACGGTAGATGCGGCCCTGGTCCCAGAGCTGCCGGAAGACCCACCAGATGGTCTCCATGAAGGTCGTATCCATGGTCTTGTAGCCGTGGTCAAAGTCGACCCAGCGGCCCATGCGGGTGACGGTCGAGCGCCATTCGTTGACATAGCGCAGGACCATGGACCGGCACTGCTCATTGAAGACATCGACGCCGCGCTCCTTGATGGCGGGGGCGCCGGCGAGACCGAGGACATCCTGAGCGAGGGCCTCGATGGGCAGGCCGTGGCAGTCCCAGCCGAAGGTGCGTTCGACGCAGCGTCCGAGCATGGTCTGGTAGCGCGGCACGACGTCCTTGATGGTACCGGCGAGGAGGTGTCCGTAGTGGGGCAGGCCGGTGGCGAAGGGCGGGCCGTCGTAGAAGACGTAGGGCTTCCCGCCGCGCCGGCGCTCGATACTGGTCTCGAATACCTTCTCAGCCTCCCAGAAGGCGAGCGTCTCGCGCTCCATATCGGCGAAAGAAACCTGAGGATCGACTGGTCTGAACATGGCTCACTCTCTCGATTCGGGCACCTGGCACCGCCGGGGACCGTCGGGGGGCGCACCGCCCGGCGGTCAGAAACGGCCGTGGGCACGGCCGGACGGGTGTCACCGGCGGCGCCGGGCGGTCATGGCAACGACGCGCTCCGGCCGGGCCGTCAGCACGGCTCGCACACGGTGATCCGGGCGTAGGGTATTCGGAACTTCGCCGGCGCGCCGGCGCGGCCGGCAATCTCGACCGAGACGACTTCGGGCAGAGGCTCGAGGATGCGCAGGACCTTGACCTCGTTGTCACCGAAGACAACGCGCCAGGGCCCGGCGGGGTTGCCCTGGTCATCGCGGGCGATGCTCTCGAAGTAGGCCTTGTCGAAGACCTGCGGTTCGTCGTCGGCGTCGGCGTCGAGATCGCCTGCGGCGGCCTCGGCGCCTGCGGCGGCCGCGGCCGGCTCGCGGCCGACCATTTCGGCAACGCGGCGGCGCTCGTCGTCCTTGGCGGCATCGCGGGCGGCGGCGTCACGCTGCTGGCGCTGGCGGGCGCGCGCGCCCTTGATATCCATGGCGAAGACGATGACCAGGGGGTAGACCCAGGGCACGGCCAGGCCGAGGATGAAGTGCAGCGCGGCCGAGTGGCGGCGGCTGCTGGCGATCGACGAGGCCCAGCACCCCGAACCCAGCCAGAGCGTCAGTGCCAGCACCATCGCCACGATCAGCAGCGGGTCAACGGCAATCCCGGCCGCCTGCGTCTGCTCGGAGAAATAGCCGATCAGCCCAAGCAGACTCTGCCACAGGCCCAGGAGGATGTCTCGCAACAGCACCATGATCGCACCACTGCTCCCGTCGGCTCCGTCTCAGTCTTCGGCAAGCATCCGCCGGACAGACGCAAAGGCCATGGTAATATAGAGAAAGAACGCCAGAATGAACACCGTATGGAAATCGAGAGCCGGCAGGCGCAGGCTGGCGTAGACCCCGGCCACGCACGTCGCCGGCACGGCGCAGAGGACGTTGGCGGCGAACACCGAGGCGAAACCGCCGGTCACCTCGCCCCGGCGCAGCAGGACGGCCATCAGGGTGAACAGCCAGATGTACAGCATCACCGGCAGCATCACCGCCACGCAGTTGCCCAGCAGGTAGAAGGGCACGCCAAGGCGCAGCGCCCGGCGGGTCAGGTCGCCCAGCTCGGCACCGACGACGACATGACGGCCGCTCCCTCGCAGGAGGGCCTTCACCGACTCGCTGATGTCGGTGCTCTTGATGACCAGCCCGGACTCGGCGCGGCTGAACAGCCCGGCCGGCACCATCCACCAGAGCCGTATAGACTTGGCAGTGATCCAGACGCCGCGGCGCTCGCGGCCGTCGCCGCGGTCGGGCGCGAAGGCCGCCCCGGCCGGGGCGAAGTCGACCCGCCAGCGCTGGCAGCGCGTCGTGTGCGGCAGGGTCGCGGGCGTAGCCCAGGCGAAGGTGTCGTCCTCGAGGCGGAACTCGCCGACGGTGGCGCCGAACCAGGTGGCCCACTCCAGGCTCTGGCGGTACAGCCGCGGCCAGGACGCCAGGCCGGTGAGCAGCCCGCACGCCAGGCCGACCAGGACCAGCAGGAGCAGCGGCCGACGCCAGTTACCGGCGGCCCGCGTGGCCACCAGGACCTGGCCGGGGAAGAGGAAGACTCCGACCGCCAGGTCGCGCAGGCCGATCGGCGCCAGGGCCGCCGGACGGCGACCGACCAGGATGGCCCGAAGCATCTGGGGCTTTTGCCATTCCTTAGGCACCGCTACCGGGCCCTCCCTCGGCAGACACCGCGCCGGCGTGACGGGCGGCGCGGCGTTCCAGGAGCGTGATCTGCGGCGCCACGCGGGCGCGGTCTTCGTCGCGCAGCCTGTCGATGAAGAGGATGCCGTCGAGGTGGTCGATCTCGTGCTGAATGCAGCGCGCCAGGAGGCCGCCGCACTCGACCTGGAGGGTCTCGCCGTCCAGCGTCGCGGCGCGCAGGATGACGCGCTTGGGCCGTTCGACCGGGCCGGCCACGTCGGGCACACTCAGGCAGCCCTCGGACACCGCCTCGGTCTCAGGCGAGAACCAGATGACCTCGGGGTTGACCAGCGCCAGGGGCATGCGCGGGCCCAGGAGCAGCTCGCCGGGCGAAGCGGTCGGCGGCAGCGGCCGCGCCGGGTCATGCGTGCCCAGGACGATCAGACGCAGGCTGCGCCCCACCTGCGGGGCGGCCAGGCCGACGCCGACCACGTCGTTCTCGAGCATGGTCCGAATCATGCGCTCGGCCAGCTCACGGATCTCCGGCGTCACCGCCGCCACCGGCTCGGCACGACGACGCAAGGTCGGATGGCCGCAGACCAGCAGGCGCAGACGCCCCCCGACGCGACCCTTGATGTACTCCAGCAGACTCATGCCTCTGTCCGCACTCCCTGGCGCGCAGAACACCCCCGCGGCGATCCGGCCGGCGACGCCGCCGGTCGCGGCAGGCGTGCGAGTGGCGCGGGACATCCACGCTTTTCCAGTTAAGATGTTAAGAGACGCCGGGAGGCGCGGCCGCGACAAGCCGCGACCGCACGGCGGCTGACAGGCCCCCGCCGACGGCACCCGGCCGCATCGCCAGCCGCGCTGACCGCGCCCGGGCGCAACGGACCAATATCGCCCGCGCCAGGAGGTTGGCAACCCCGGCCGATGACGCCGGACCGCAGATTTCGGGAGGGCATTGCCAGAGACCCGCTCGCGGCGCGGGTACTGGCGGCGGCGGCGCGGGCTCTTATAGTACGCTCTTTCGGCTCAGCACAGGCGGAGTTCGCGGCATGAGTATGGCGATCAAGCTGTTCAGCGGTTCGGCCCACCCCGAGTTGGCGCGGCACATCGCCGCGTCGATCGGCATCCGCCTCGGCGACCTGCACAGCAGCCGCTTCCCCGGCGGCGAGACCTTCGTGAAGATCGCCGAGCAGGTGCGCGGCGAGGATGTCTTCATCATCCAGCCGACCTGCTCGCCGCCGAATGAGAACCTCATGGAGCTGCTGATCATGCTCGACGCCGCCCGGCGCGCCTCCTGCGGGCGCATCACGGCCGTGCTGCCCTTCTTCGGTTACGCCCGCCAGGACCGCAAGGACCAGCCGCGGGTGCCGATCACAGCCAAGCTCGTCGCCAATCTCCTGGTGACGGCCGGGGCCGAACGCATCCTGACCATGGACCTGCACGCCCAGCAGATCCAGGGCTTCTTCGATATCCCGGTGGATTGCCTGTACGCGGCACCCGTCCTGGTCGCCCACCTGCAGCGGACCCTGCACCCCGACGCCGTGGTGGTCGCCCCGGACTCCGGCAGTGTCAAGATCGCCCAGGCCTACGCCGACATGCTCGGCGCCGGCTTCGCGGTGGTGGCCAAGCGCCGCGTCAGCGCCACCCAGGTCGCCTCTTCGCATCTGGTCGGCGATGTCAAGGACCGCGACTGCGTCCTGGTCGACGACCTGACGACGACCGCCTCGACGCTGACGCAGGCCGCCGAACGCCTGGCCGAGGCCGGCGCCGGCGGCATCTACGCGGCGGTCTCGCACTGCTGCCTGACCGTCCAGGGCCTCGAGGCCCTGCGCCGCAGCCCCATCCGGCAGATGATCGTCACCGACAGCGTGCCGCTGCGTCCGGAGCTGCAGGACCCCAAGGTCGTCGTGCTCAGCGTGGCAAGGCTTCTGGGCGAGGCCATCCGGCGCATCCATGAGGGCCAGTCGGTTTCGACGCTGTTCCGACTGGAGGCGGCTCAGTACGTGTAGTATAGTACCGCTCGCATCATCGCCTGAGAACGGCTGAGAGAGCCCGTGGGCGGGCTTAGGAAAAGGAACGCGGTTCCATGAGCAGAACGAAGACCCTGACTGTGGCGGTAACGCCGCGCACCAGCTTCGGGACCAGTGCTTCGCGGCGGTTGCGCCGCGGCGGCCAGGTCCCCGCCGTCGTCTATGGCCACGGCGCCGAAGTCAAGGCCTATACCCTGACGGCGGAGACGGCTGAGGAGGTCCTGCACCACCCCGGCCTGATGAGCCTGAGCGCCGATGGCGCTGAAGCCGGCCTGGTTATCCTGAAGTCGGCGCAGCGCCACCCGATCAACCCCGGCGTGCTGCACCTCGACTTCCTGGCAGTGCGTGCCGACGAGCTGATCAAGGCGACCGTGCCGGTCGAGGCCGTGGGCGTGCCGCGCGGCGCCGCCGCGGGCGGCCAGCTCGAGCAGGTCCTGCGCCTGCTCGAGATCGAGTGCCTGCCGGGTGACCTGCCGGAGCACATCGAGGTGGACGTCAGCGGCATGGACGTCGATGCGACCCTGCATGTCCGCGACCTGCCGATGCCCGAGGGCATCAAGGCCACGGCCGATGCCGGCCTGGCCGTCTTCCAGGTGCGCCTGCCCAAGATCGAGGAGGCCAAGGAAGAGGCGGCGGCGACAGCGGCAGCGGAGGCCGCACCGGCGGCCGAGGCGGCAGCGGCCACGGACGACAAGAAGGCCGGCGACAAGAAGGCCGGCGAGAAGAAGGATGCCAAGGGCTGAGCGAGCCCTGAAGCGTATCGGTAGCGGGCGTGGTCGAGGGTCGCCGGTGTTGCTGCCGGGGCTCTCGGCCTGCCTGTTTTGGCATGAGTGCCACGTGGGTGGCTGAACTCACGGCGGCAGTCCCGGGGTGGTGGCGGTGAGCGTGCGGCTGATCACAGGACTCGGCAACCCCGGCTGGCACTATCGGGAGACTCGACACAACGTCGGTTTCCTGGTAGTCGACCGGCTGGCCGAGGATCTGGGGGCCGTGCCGCTGGCCGCGCCGGCACCCGAGATGCTGCTGCGGCGCGCCGTCGTCGGCGACCAGGTGATCTACCTGGTGCAGCCGATGACCTGGATGAACCGCAGCGGCGACGCCGTGAGAGTGATGACCGAACGGCTCGGGGGCGACCCCGGGCAGGTGATGGTCATCTACGACTGCCTGGACCTGCCACTGGGCCGCATTCGCCTTCGCCAGGGCGGCAGCAGCGGCGGGCACCGGGGCGTCGAGTCAGTCATCCGGGAGCTGGGGACCGACCAGTTTCCGCGTCTCCGCGTGGGCATTGGGAGACCGGAGTCCGGCGCCGGCATCGACTATGTGCTGGCAGGCTGGACTGCCGCGGAAGTCCCCGTGATCGGTCAGAGCGTGATGGCGGCCAGCGCGGCGGTACGGCTGTACCTCGCCGACGGGCTGCCGGCAGCGATGAACCGATACAACGGTTGGACCGCGGCCGCAGACAGTGCCATGAAGACACAAGGAGAAACCGAGTCGTGAAGACCTATGAGGCAGTGTTCATTCTCGATCCGAAGAAGGTCGAGGATGGCGGAGAGGCCTTTGCCAAGGCTGCCAGCGAGCTGGTGGAGTCCCTGGGCGGCAAGGTCCAGCGTTGCGTGTCGCTGGGCCGTCGGCAGTTCGCCCGTCCCATCGGCAAGCACAAAGCCGGCATCTACTGGGACCTGGTGGCGGATGTGGCGGCCGAGAGCGTGGCCGCGATCAAGGACCGCTACCGCCTGAACAGCACCGTGTTGCGTCTTGAGATCTTCCTCTTCGAAGAGGGCGGCGACCCGACCAAGCTGGCCCCGCCGGTCCGCATCGACTTCGGCGGTTACGGCGATGCCGGCGGCATGGGCGGCGGCATGGGCGGCGGCATGGGCGGCGGTATGGGTGGCGGCATGGGCGGGGGCGGCCGCGGACGGTGAGTCTATGGCAGCGCTGAACAAGGTCATCCTGCTGGGCCATCTGACGCGTGATCCGGAGCTGCGCCGCACGCCGCAGGGCACGTCTGTCTGTGTCCTGGGCCTGGCCGTCAACCGCCGTCTGACCACGGCCTCGGGCGAGAGCCGCGAAGAGACCTGCTTCGTGGATATCGATGTCTGGGGCCGCCAGGCGGAGAGCTGCGCGCAGTACCTGCGCAAGGGCTCAGCGGCGCTGGTTGACGGCAGCCTTCGTCTGGACCAGTGGGACGACCGCGAGACCGGCAAGCGTCGGTCGCGTCTGAAGGTCATGGCGGACCGCGTGCAGTTCATCGGTCCGCCGACAGCGTCGGACGAGGGCGTCGCCGCCGCGGCGTCGCCGCGTGCGGCCGTCCGGCCGGCGCGGTCGCCGGCCGCCGGCCGCGATGAGCCGCCGGTGGCTGAGCCTGCCGCGGACACGATGCCGGCCTTCGAGCCCCTGGACAGCGCTGATACCCCCGACACGATACCCTTCTGAGCGGCCGCGGCGTGGGCCGCGGCGAGCGACGGGCCGAGAGACGATACACAAGACGATCCGGTCACCACACGAGTGACGATGCCGCGATAAGGAGCGAGCAATCATGGCAGCCATGCGTCCCACGAACAAGAGAAAGCGTCGCAGGAAAGTCGTCCGGCAGAAGGTCTGCCGGCTGTGCGAGAACAAGATCGCCCACATCGACTTCAAGGATGTGGAGCTGCTGCGGCGGTACCAGACCGAAGCCGGCAAGATCCTGCCCTGCCGCATCACGGGCAACTGCTTCAAGCACCAGAAGATGCTCTCGGCGGCCATCAAGCGTGCCCGCGTCCTGGCTCTGGTCCCCTGAGAGAGTCCCCCGGCACCGCAAGGAGTGTACCGCGATGGCTGTTGAACTGATCCTGATCGAGGATGTGGAGAATGTCGGGCGCCTGGGTGACCGCGTGCGGGTCGCCGACGGCTTTGCCCGCAACTACCTCCTGCCCCGCAAGCTGGCGGCGGCGGCGACGCCCGCCACCCTGCGCCGTCTGGAAGCGCGCAAGCTGCAGCTCCAGAAGGAGCACGAAGAGCGCCTGGCCGTGGCGCAGGCGATGGCCGAGAAGATCGCCAAGCTCTCGGTCGAGCTGAAGGCCGAGGCCGGCGAGAACGACAAGCTCTACGGCTCGGTGACGGCGCCGCAGATCGCCGAAGCCCTGGCGACCCAGGGCATCGACATTGAGCGCCAGGCCCTCCGCCTCGACGAACCCATCAGGGAACTCGGCGTGCACACCGTCGAGGTCAAGCTGCATGACGAGGTCACGGCCGCATTGAAGGTGTGGGTCACCCGGGCCTGAGCCTGGCGGGTGACGTCGGTGTTGGCAGCCCGGTCCGGCCCTGTGCCGGCCCGGGCTTTGTCTGTTATCAGCGCATCGTTCCCGGGGGCCGGTCCGGTAGACATCGGGCCGCGTCGGGGTATGGTGCACGGTGAAGGTCGAGGCGCCGTCCGGGCTGTCCTCGACGGCTGAGGGTTTCTCCATGGCCTCGTCGACCACCTCCTCGAGTCCGCCGGCGGCGCCGGTGCTGACCGAGCGCCACTATCCGCACAACCACGAAGCGGAGATGGCGGTTCTGGGCTGTCTGCTGCTCGATCCGGCGGCGGCAGTCGACGCGGTGGTCCTGCGTCTGCCCGACGAGAGCTCGTTCCATCGAGCCGAGCATCAGGTGATCTACCGCGCCGTCAAGGCGCAGATCGACGCCGGCGGCCGGGGCGACCTGGACCTGATTACGCTGGCCGACATCCTGGCGCGTGCCGGCCAGCTCGAGGCGGCCGGCGGGCGCGCCTACCTGGCCCAGATCAGCACCGCCGTGGCCACCGCGGCCAACGTCGAGCAGTACGCCGAGATCGTGCGCCAGACCGCAGTCCTGCGCCGCCTGATCACGACCTGCCAGCGCACCAGCGAGCGCTGCTTCCAGCCGGTCGAGGACGTCCGACTCCTCCTCGACGACATCGAGCGGGAGATCCTCTCGGTCACGGCCCTCCACGAGACCGGCGCCGTGCGGACGGTCGCCGAGCTGATGATGCCGGCGGTCGAGTACCTCGAGAAACTGCAGAAGGGCGAATCGGAAGCCCTCGGGCTCTCGACCGGCTATGACGACATCGACCGGCTCATCACCGGCCTGCGGCCGGGCGAGATGGTGGTGGTGGCGGCGCGGCCCTCGATCGGCAAGACGGCCCTGGCCCTGAACATGGCGGCGAACATCGCCATGGGCACGCCGCCGCGCGCGGTCGGGCTGTTCAGCCTGGAAATGCCGGCCCACCAGGTCGTCCTCCGACTCCTCTGCAGCGACGCCCGCATCGGCCTCTCGGAGGTCCGCGAGGGCGCCATGACGACGGCACGCTGGAAGGAGCTGATGGCGGCCAGCCAGCGCCTGCGTGAGGCGACGATTGTCATCGACGACACCGGCGGCATCGACATTCTCGAACTGCGCAACAAGGCGCGGCGCATGAAGCGCGACTATACTATCGACGTCCTGTTCATCGACTACCTGCAGTTGATCCAGGTCAGCGGTTCGAACCGGAATGCCAACCGCGAGAACGAGGTGGCCCGCATTTCGGGGTCGATCAAGGCGCTGGCCAAGGAGCTCGACATACCGATCGTGGTGCTGGCGCAGCTCAACCGCCAGGCCGAACAGCAGGGCCAGCGGCCGCGGCTGTCGCATCTGCGCGAGTCAGGCGCCATCGAGCAGGACGCCGACGTGGTCGCACTGCTGCACCGCGACCGCGATGAACAGCAGGACCGCGACAAGGCGCAGCGCGGCGTCGAGGCGGAGCTGATCGTGGCCAAGAACCGTAACGGCGAGACCGGCCTGGCACACCTGATCTTCAGGCCCGTCTACACGCGCTTCGAGAGCCACTCGCGCATCGCCGACGAGGACGTGCCCAGTGTCTAGGCCGGCCACCTCACGCGCCGCATGGCGGCCCGGCAGGCGGCCACCCTTCGGGCTTCGACGCGAGGCACTGGCGGCCTCTTGCTCAGAGCTGGCCTTGAGCAAGCGACGCGGCGCGGCGCGCGTCGAAACGTGCGCCGCAGTATAGTGCGGCGCACGTGGGTCACGAGCGCAGCCATGGGCTTCGCGAAGGACCCAGGCTAGGCCGGCCGCTGCCGGCCGGCATGGCGGAGAGAGAACGACAGACGCAAGACAGGCGTGGTCAGTTGAGGAGCGGCACCATGGGACTCGCAGCACCGCAGTACAACAGCAAGCGCCCCGCACGCATCCTGGGCCTGGCCGTGCTTCTCGGCACCGCCTTCTGGCTGCAGGCCGCACGCATCAGCGACGTGGTCGTGCGCAGCCAGGTGCCCGACCTCGACCCCGAATCCCTGCGCCAGCTCGTCGTCGGCAGCGTCCAGAGCCTGCCCGGCACCACCTTCGACGCGGCAGTCCTCTCCGAGGACGTCAAACGCCTGTACCGCCTGGGGACCTTCCAGGACGTGCGCTACGAGGTCCAGGAGCAGGCCGGTGACCAGGTCCTGATCGTCTTCCTGGTCAAGCCGACCCCGGTCGTCAACGCCATCGTCTTCGAGGGCAACCACGCCTACAAGGAGCGTCGCCTGCGCGGCCTGATCAACCACAGCACGGGCAGCCCGCTCGACGAGGCCCAGGTGGCGCGCGACCGCGCCGCCCTCATGGACCGCTACGAGGACGGCGGCTACTACGGCACCACCGTGACCACCGCCTTCCGCCCGAGCGCCGACGGCCAGGGCGTCGATGTCGTCTTCAGCATCGACGAAAAGCCGCGCGCCAAGCTCAAGGCCGTGCGCTTCACCGGCGCCAGCGCCTTCAGCGCGCGCACCCTCGAGAAGACCGTGCGCAGCCGCCGCCAGTGGTGGCGCTATATCTTCCGCCTCGGCAACTACGTCAACGAGCCCCAGTTCGACCTCGACAAGGACCTCCTCCGCGAGCTCTACCTGACCAAGGGCTACCTCGACTTCACGGTCACGGGCGTCGACATGCAGCGCAGCCCCAACGGCCGCTGGGTCACCCTGGTGTTCAACCTCCAGGAGGGCCAGCCCTA
Organism: Verrucomicrobiota bacterium; assembly: GCA_019136035.1. Taxonomy (GTDB): domain Bacteria; phylum Verrucomicrobiota; class Lentisphaeria; order Oligosphaerales; family JAFGRS01; genus JAGVUW01. The sequence continues at coordinate 13,172 of JAGVUW010000209.1, forward strand.
TACCGTGCGCAGCGTCGCCGTCGACGTCGAGGGCGGCCGTTTCACGCGTGAGGAGCTCCAGGGCCTTCTGACCCTGCGCGCTGGCGAGGTCTTCAGCTCGACGACCGAGCGCGCCGACCTGACCGCCCTGCGCGGCAAGTACGAGCCGCTCGGCTACCTCGACCTGCGCTGCGTCTCCGACCTCGAGCGCCAAGCCAGCGACCGCAGCGTGGCGGTGACCTACCGCGTCCGCGAGGGCAGCCCGTCGCGCATCCGCGACATCCACATCATCGGCAACGAGACCACCCAGGACCGCGTTGTCCGCCGCGAGCTGGCCATCCAGCCCGGGGACCTCGGCGACGCCAGCCGCATCCGCACCTCGAAAGACCGCCTCAGCCAACTGAACTACTTCGAGACCGTCGAGATCACCCCCGTCGCCACCGAACGCGATGACCTCAAGGACCTGCGCATCCAGCTCAGCGAGAAACACACGGGGACCTTCTCGGTCGGCGCCGGCTTCTCCACCGAGGACAGCGTCGTCGGCTACCTCGAACTGGCCGAGAACAACTTCGACATCAGCCGCCTCTTCGGCGAGTGGCCGCCCAAGGGCGCCGGGCAGCGCCTGCGCCTGCGCCTCAGCCTCGGCACCGAGACCAGCGACTTCCGTATCGACTTCACCGAGCCGTGGTTCCTCGAACGCCGTCTGCGCCTCAATGTCGAGATCTTCAACAGCACGCGGTCCTACGACGAGTACGACCAGACCGACCTCGGCCTCGGCATCAACCTCACCAGCCCCCTGCGCACCTTCTGGCGGCACTCCTACGGCGTCCTCTTCGACCGCGTCAAACTCGACGACTTCGACCGCTCGCCGCACTACCCCGACTCCGACGAGCTGGACCGCACCCTGGCCTCCGAGGAGGGCTCCTACTGGGCCAACCGCCTGACCTACGGCATCACCCGCGACACCCGCGACAATGTCATGTTCCCGCGCCGCGGCACGCGCTTCAGCGCCAACTCCGAGTGGGTCACGCCCCTGCTCGGCAGCTACAGCAATGTCATGCGCCTCGACACCCGTATGGCGGCCTTCTTCCCGGTCACCCGCCAGAGCGTCCTGCGTCTGAATGCCGAGTATGCGGTGGCCGACAACCTCTCGGGTGACGAGGTGGCGATCTTCGACCGCTACTTCGCCGGCGGCGCCAACAGCCTGCGCGGTTTCGACTACCGCGAGGTCGGCCCGGTCGACAGCGGCGAGGACCCCGTCGGCGGCAAGTCGCGCCTCCTGGCCAACGTCGAGCTGGCCCGCGAGGTCGGTGACTTCATGTACGTCTACACCTTCGGCGATGTCGGCAATGTCTGGTCCGACGCCTTCCAGATGAAGCCCTCGGAGCTGAACGCCAGCGTCGGCGTCGGCCTGCAGTTGAAGGTCCTGCCGGTGCGCCTGGAGTACGGCTACCCGGTGATGACCGACTGGGACCACCTCGAGGGCAGCAGCGGCCGGATCCACTTCAACATCGGCCTGTCCTTCTGATGAAGATCCTCAACGCCTACGTCACACGGCTCCTGCTGACCACAGTGCTGATGGGCGCGGGCGTGCTCACCTTCGTCATGGCCGCCGGGCATGTCTTCCGCATCTTCGACTGGCTGGCACGGGGCGGCTCGCTCGGCGTGCTCGGGCGCTTCCTCGTGCTGCGCCTGCCGGACATACTGCGCTTCTCGCTGCCCCTGGCCATGCTCGTCGCCACGGTGCTGGTCTTCAGCCACCTCGCGGCCGACAACGAGATCACGGCGATGAAGGCCTGCGGGGTCAGCCTCTGGCAGGTCATCGCGCCGGGCCTCCTGATCAGCGTCGCCCTCAGCGCCATCTGCTTCTGGTGCGCCACCACCCTGGGGCCGCGCTGCCAGTACGAGGCCGACCAGCTCCTCTGGGAGCAGGCCGCGATCAGCCCGCTGGTCCTCCTCGAGGACAGCGGCAGCTTCATCGAGCTGGAGGGCCTGCACATCCGCGTCGACCGCCGTGAGGGCGATATCCTGCACGGCATCCACATCCTCGTCCAGGACCGCGAGCAGCGCCTGCAGCAGACCATCACCGCCCGCCAGGGCCGCCTGCGCGCCGACGCCGAACAGCGCTCGTTCGAACTCGTCCTCCAGGATGCCACCTTCGGACAGCTCGACGTCGAGCCGGCCAGCCCCAATGGCCTCAGCGCCACACCCGGACGCTTCGCCACCCGCGAGATCACCCTGCCCCTGAGCACCGACGAGAGCGGCAGCCTGCGACGCCTCGCCCGCAAGCCCAAACACATGGACCTCGGCATGCTCTTCGGACGGCTCTACCTCGATGCCGAAAGGGGCGAGAATGTCTCGCCCCTGCTGGTCGAGCTGCATTCGCGGCTGTCGATGTCCCTGTCGCCCCTGGCCTTCCTCTTCATCGGCATACCCTTCGCCGTGCGCAGCCGCCGTTCGGAGACCTCGGTCGGGCTGCTCATGGCCCTGCTCCTCGCCCTCGGCTTCTATGCCTTCATGCTCATCAGCCGCAGCCTCAAGACCGACAGCCGGGCCCACCCGGAGATCCTCATCTGGCTGCCGAACCTCTTCTACCAACTGGGCGGCCTCTGGGCCCTGGCCAGAATCAGCAAACACTGAAGGATCGTCGCAACGAACCCATGACAGCCCTACCCGTCAGCCGCATTCGCAATTTCAGCATCATCGCCCACATCGACCACGGCAAGAGCACCCTCGCCGACCGCTTCCTCCTGCACACCGGCACCGTCGACGCGCGCACCTTCCACGACCAGGTCCTCGACGCCATGGACCTCGAGCAGGAGCGCGGCATCACCATCAAGAGCCACCCGGTGCGCATGACCTACCGCGCTCAGGATGGCGAGACCTACCAGCTCAACCTCATCGACACCCCCGGACATGTCGACTTCTCGTACGAGGTCAGCCGCAGCCTGGCGGCCTGCGAGGGGGCCCTCCTGGTGGTCGATGCCTCGCAGGGCGTGCAGGCCCAGACCGTCGCCAATGTCAACCTGGCCCTGCGCCAGAAGCTGGCCGTGGTGCCGGTGATCAACAAGGTCGACCTGCCGGCGGCCGACGTGGAGACCTGCCTGACGCAGCTCGAGGAACTCCTGGCGATCCCGCGCGAGGAGGCCCTCTTGGCCAGCGCCAAGAGCGGCCTGGGCATCACCGAGCTGCTCGAGGCGGTGGTGCACCGCGTGCCGCCCCCGGCGACGCCGACCGACGAGATCCTGCGCGCCCTCGTCTTTGACTCGATGTTCGATGTCTACCGCGGCGTGGTCACCCACGTGCGCATCGTCAGCGGCTCGATCCGCGCCAATGACAAGGTGCGCATGTTCAGCACCGGCCTGGAGTCGGAGGTCAAGGAGGTCGGCTTCTTCAGCCCCGGCATGAGCGTCGCCGAGGAACTGGGTCCCGGACAGGTCGGCTACGTGATCACGGCCATCCGCGAGCCCGCCGATGTGCGCATCGGCGATACCATCACCGCCGCCCGGCGGCCCTGCGACGCCGCCCTGCCCGGCTTCGAGATGGTCCACCCCATGGTCTTCAGCGGCATCTACCCCATCGACACCCGCGACTACGAGGCCCTCAAGTTCAACATCGCCAAACTCCAGCTCAACGACAGCGCCTTCGTCTCCCAGCCCGAGAGCTCCGTCGCCCTCGGCGCCGGCTTCCGCTGCGGCTTCCTCGGACTCCTCCACATGGAGATCGTCCAGGAACGCCTCCGCCGCGAGTATGACATGGATATCATCCTGACCTACCCGAGCGTCATCTACCATGTCTACCTGCGCGACGGCACCCTGCGCGAGATCCACAACCCGATCCATATGCCCGACCCCACCGAGATCGAGCATATCGAGGAGCCGATGATCCGCTGCCAGATCCTCTCGCCGGTTACCTACCTCGGGGCCATCATGGCCCTCGTCATGGACAAACGCGGCGCCTGCCAGCACACCGCCTCGGTCGACCTCGGTCATATCATGATCACCGCCCGGCTGCCCCTCCACGAGATCGTCCTGGACTTCTACGATAAGCTCAAGACCATCACCCGCGGCTACGGCAGCATGGACTACGAGCCCGACGGCTACGAGAAGGCCCCCCTGGTCAAACTCGAGATCCTCGTCAACGGCGAGCCGATCGACGCCTTCGCCTCCATCGTCCACGTCGACCGCGCCCCCTCCCGCGCCCGCCTCATCGCCAAACGCCTCAAGGAGGTCATCCCGGCACACCTCTTCAAGGTCGCCATCCAGGGCGCCGTCGGCGGCAAGATCGTCGCCCGCGAAGACGTGCGCCAACTGCGCAAGGACGTCACCGCCAAGTGCTACGGCGGCGATATCACCCGCAAACGCAAGCTCCTCGAGAAGCAGAAAGAGGGCAAGGCGCGCATGAAGGAGATCGGCCGGGTGCAGATCCCCCAGGAGGCCTTTGTGGCGGTTCTCAAGGCCACGGAGTGACGCCGTCATGAACCTCGTGCTGATCGTCCTGCTCGACCTGCTGGTGCTCTACATCATCGTCGGGCACTCGGGCCTGCGCCGGCTCTACACCCGCCGCGCCCGCGTCCGCGCCGAGCTGCGCGATCTGGAGAAGCACTACGCGCATCTCCGCCGACGCGATGAGGACATCCTCCCGCCGGCCGCCTGCGCCAGCCTGCAGGCGGCCGTCACGACGCTGCGCCAGGCCCGCACCGGCGGCGACCCGGACGCGGCCGCCGCCTGCCTGGAGCGCTTCCAGAGCGGCGAGGCCGTGAGCCTGCCGCGCCGGCCGCGGCCGCGACTGCGCGAGAACCTCGAGATGCTCGTCGTCGCCCTCGGCCTTGCCTTCGGCATCCGGGCGCTGTTTCTGCAGCCCTTCAAGATCCCGACCGGCAGCATGCAGCCGACCCTCTTCGGCATCCACTTCGTGCCCCAGGCCGAGCCCCTGCGCGTCAACCCGGCCACGCGCTTCTTCGGCTACCTCAACTACACCCGCCGCTACGTCGATGTCACGGTGCAGTCGGATGGCTACATCGACCTGCATGGCGTGCGCCGGGCCCGCCCGGCGGTGCCCTTCTTCCCCTTCAGCCTGGTCGATGTCGGCGATGTCACCTACCGCCTGCCCGGCCTCCCGGACGACGTCCGCAAGTACCTCATGCAACTGCACGGCTTCGGCACCGCCCTGAAGGCCGGCGATGTCCTGGCGCGCGGCGCCCTGGAACTCGGCGACCACCTCTTCGTCGACCGCACCCACCTGGCCTTCGCCGAGCCCCGCCGCGGCGATGTGATGGTCTTCATCACCGACGGCCTGCGCCGCGGCAACGGCGAGGCCCTCATGGGGCGCTTCTACATCAAGCGCCTGGCCGGACTGCCCGGCGATACCCTGCGCATCCGCGACGGCCGACTCTACGTCCGCGAACGCGGTGCCGCCGACTTCCGACTCGTCGACAGCAAGGACGACCCCGGCTTCGAACGCGTCTACAGCGGCAAGGGCGGCTACCACGGCTATACCCACATGCAGAGCGAGTTCCTCGCCGGACCGGACGAGACCTTCACGGTCCCCGACGGCGAGTACTTCATGCTCGGCGACAACAGCGCCTTCAGCCTCGACAGCCGCTTCTGGAAGACGGTCCCGCGCCAGAATCTGGTGGGCCGCGCCCTCCTGGTCTGGTGGCCGTTCTCACGGCGCTGGGGCACCGTCGACCGCCTGGACCCCCTCGACTTCCCGACCGCGAGCCGCATGCGCGACCCGCGCCTGCCCCCCCTGGTCGAGTAGACCCGCCCCAAGACCACCGTGGCCCCCCGGGAGACCGCCGGCATAGTCCGGGGGTCTCCCCTCTATCGGGATCTTCCTCTACAGCCGCTTCACCGGCGCAGAACGCCGGCTAAGGCATGGCGGACCATCGCCCGCCACCGATGCTGGAGCGCGAGTGTCCACAGACGCGAACGCGTCCACGAGCCCCAACGGCATCGACAACGCCACGACGCGATGTTCCGTAGATGGCCAGACTGAACACCGCCCGCCACCGATGCTGGAGCGCGAGTGTCCACAGACGCGAACGCGTCCACGAGCCGCAACGGCATCGACAGCACTACGCCGCGGTGTCTCGTGGGAGGCCGTTCCCGGCCCGCAGAGGAAGAGCCGTCAGGGCGCCACCGGCAGGGCCTCGACCGTGCCATCGGCGGCGATGCGCAGGCGCCGCCGCCCGGCCGTGCCGGCGTCGATGGCGACCTCGCAGAGCCAGCCGGCGCCGGCGGGCACGCGCAGGAACCACTCGAGGACACGACTGTCGGTCACCCCCCCGAGGTGGCCGAGGTTGCTGTGGCCCTGGCGCGAGAGCCGCTCGACACCCGGACCCGCCGTGAACTCGACGCGCACCGGCTGCAGCCGCCGCAGCGAACGGCCCTTGGCCGAGATGTGGGTCGGGAAACGGCCGCGGTTGGCCACCCGCAGACGCAGGCGCCGAATCGGGCCCTCGATGACCTCGGCCGTGACCTCCTCGACCGACAGCACCGGCCGGCAGGCGGCGTGCGCCAGGGTGAACTCGTAGGTCGCCGCCGAGATCGTCGCCAGTTCGGCCAGGGTCGGACCCGCCAGGTGACGCTGGAGCATCCCGCCGATCTCGACCCGGCCAAGCTGCGGATGGTCGTACGCCGTCCACGGGTGGAAGAGCGGGTCGCGACGCGACGGGTCCTGGCGGTCCCACCACGACAGCACCCGACGCATCACCGCCTCGTACTCCTGCTGATTCTTCGTCGCGAAGACCTCCTCGGTCGTGACGCCGGCGCTGTTGACCAGGGTCCCCAGCTCGAACTCGAAGACGAAGAGGCCCAGGTGGTGATAGCCGAAGTTGTGGAAGTGCCCGCGCAGGTTGATGTCCTTCTGACCGACGCGGTTGAAGTGGTACTTGACCACCGGCACCACCGGGAAGCCGGTCCGCGCCGAGCCCATCTCGGCCAGTTCGTGCATCATGGCCACGTCGCCGCTGTCCAGATCGCCGTCGGCGCCGGTCGAGGGCGGCCGCAGCACCGCGTTCGGGCCCGTGTGGTAGCCCAGCACCGCGAAGAGATTCGGGCGGCCGTGCAGGAACTCCGCCAGCGCCCGCATCTCCGGCTCGCTGAACGGGAAGTCACCGGCGCCCCACTGCTCGGGCTCGGGACGCCAGTCGAATGACCAGTTGCGGTTCCAGTCGAAGCCCCGACCCTCAACCGCGATGGCGTCGCTGCCATCCCAGGCGTGCACCCTGCCCTCGGGATAGACGCGGTAGAACGGCGGACGGCTCTCATGCGTCCGCTGCACCAGCAGCCGCGGGTCTTCCGGATCCAGGGCGTAGGGGCCGTCGGGGTGCTCCTGACGCATGCTCAGGATCAGGCCGTTGCCATCGACGTCCTCCTGATAAAGGGTGTTCGCCACCCGCGGCGAACGGTCCGTGCGGCTGCGCACCGAACCGGAGGTCCCGACCACGAACTCGGCGCCGTCCGGGTTGATCCGCGGGATGATGTAGAAGGCCATCTCGCGCAGCAGCTCGCAACGCCCCTCGCGGTGGTCCGCCAGGAGCTTCCGGGCCGTGTACAGCGCCGCGTGCGTCCCCGAGAGCTCAGCGGCATGGATATTCCCATGGATCAGGTAGGCCGGCTTGGCCGAGGCCGGGCCGGTCGAGCGATCCGTGATCGTCAGGAGATGCAGGGCGCGGCCTTCACGAGACAGACCCAGGCTGCTCAGCTCGACCAGGCCGGGACCCGCCGCCGAGGCCAGCGCCTCGACAAAGTCGGTGACCTCGGCGAAGGTCAGAAAGTGCTCGAAGGGCAGTTCAGGCAAGGCAGAGCGGTGCATGGGCGACTCCCTGATCGACAGGCTCCATTCGATGACAGCCGACGCCGGGCGCGGCGCCGGGTCTACTATGCCCGCCCCCCGACCGGACGCTACTCGCGCAGGTGGAGGCGCTCCTCGAGCTCGGCCAGCTTCTCCGGCGGCAGGCCCGACTCGGCGAGGGCCGAGCGCATGGCCTCGGCCTGGCGGTAGTGAGCGTAGTAGCCGCAGCCCTCGAAGAACTCCGGATTGGCGGCCTGCGCCAGGCCGCGCGGGTAGTCCCGGCAGAGGCCCGGGCGGGTGCGGTAACAACCGCAGCGGCGGCTGGCCGGATCGAAGTGCCGACAGCGGAACACCAGGGCGTGGTTGGCGCGGTCCTGCTCGATCAGCTCGAAGAGATTGACCTCGCGATGCCAGGCAATCACCAGACGCCGCAGCCGCGGCAGACGCCACAGCAACGTCGGCAACAGCACCGTCGGCGTCCGGCAGCAGGCGCCGCAACCGACGCACCGCCCGCGCAGCTCGTAGGCGCCCGGGCCCTCGCGCCAGGACGACACGAACCGGCTCACGTGGGCGTCCACCGCATGACAGCCGGCCGCCACACAGCGCAACGCGGCGCGCCACCTGGCGTCGCCCGGCGTGCGGCATGATCTCGACACGGACTCCATGGCCAACACCGTACGCCGACATCCCGACGGCGGCAAGGACGCCCCGGCGCTGACTCAGGATCCCCCCTCCAGCCGCGCCGCCCGGCAACAGGCCGGGCGTCTGAAAGCCCCGGGCGAGACGCCCGGGCCACATTCCCGGCCCGCCGAAGGCGGCATGGCCCAAGCCCCGGGCGAGACGCCCGGGCCACATTCCCGGCCCGCCGAGAGTGGTACGGCCGTCTCGGCCGTAAGGGCGGCTGGGGACAGCCGCCGCTGCAACCGGCGCCCGCGGCGCCCACCACAGAGCCGAGCCGACGCTCGGCGCTCCCAGGGAGGCGCCGCAGGGCGGCGGGCGTCACGTAGGTCCGCGGCGCCGTCCGTGGACCTCCCGGGCGCCGGCGGCGCCCGAGAAGCGCCACTCGGTTCGTGGCGCCCACGTCTCGGCGCCGCCCACGCGCCCACCGCCCCCTGCTGTCCCTGCTGTCCCCGACCATGGTCCGTGGTCCATGGTCCCCGCGGACTCAGGCGCCGGCGGCGTCGGGCGGGGTGCCGCCCAGGAGGCCTTCGTGCAGGAAGACCGGCGCGTAGCCGGCCTCGCTGACGCAGCGGATGGCCGTCTCGAGGCGCTCGAAGTGGTCCGGGACATAGTTGCGGTAGAACGGCCAGAAGTACTGCTCGTGGGTGAACAGGTCCATCACCTCGGCCGTCGCGGGGTCGGCCATCTTCGCCTTCAGGATCGGCACCGTCTCGGCGACGGGAGTGCCGTTGCAGATCAGGTCGATCATGCTGAAGACGATGCCGGAGTCGGTGTCGACGAGGGCGTCGTGGCGGCTGAGGTACTCGCTGCGGCGGCTGTCGAGGTTGTAGTTGACATCATAGCGGTCGTGGCTGCCGAGTCGGAACATGCCGCTGAGGGCAGTCACGCCGCGCTCGCGCAGCACCCGCAGGCTGGCGGGCTGGCACATGCCCCAGTGCAGCACCGTCGGCGTGGCGTAGGCCTCGGCGCCGGCAAAGCGCTCGATCTCGGCGGCGACGCGGTCGAGATCGGCGGCGAGCTTCTGCGGCGAGGCGTACTCGTAGGGGCGGTCCGGGAACTCGGCCTCGGCGTGGAAGGCGAGCCGGAGCCAGTCGGCGTTGTCCTGCCACTCGCCGCGATAGCGCGCCGGGAAGTCGGCCAGGTCGAAGTCCTTCTCGGGGGTGAACCGGAAGATATTGACGGTGAACTTCGTGCCGTAGTCGCGGTGCAGCCGCCGCAGGCCGGCGAGGTAGGCGCAGTCGAACAGCGAGCCATGGCCCTGCCGGACCAGGTCGCGCAGGAAGAAGCTGTTGTCGTCGATGCTGAAGCGGTAGCGCGGCCGCGAGTGGCGGTCCCAGAGCACGCGCACCTGATGCGAGGCAGCGCCGGTGGTGTCGTCGAGGCTGGCCGTGATCGTCGTCCAGGGTGCGGTCAGACGCACCTCCGCCGAGAAGCCCGTCCCGGCGCGGGCGGCCTCGACGCCCTGGACCCTCACCCGCGCCCCCAGGGGCGCCCGGCCGGCCACCCGGACGGTCAGCCCGGAGGCATCCTGGCGGCCATGGCGGTGATTCAGTACGGCTCCGTGGCAAGGCGTCTCGATCTGCAGCATGTCCGGCGTCCTGTGTTGACCATCGACAGCAGCCCACGGCTCGGCTGCACCCCGGCAACGGCCGCGGCCCCCTACCATACCGCCGCGCCCGCCGCGGCGCCCGCCCCGGGGCCGCCCGGCCAAATCGCCGGACGGGGCGTTGCCAAGCCGCCGGGCGTGGCTATACTTGCCCTAAGGGCGCCACCGCGGCGCCTGACTTGTGGCAGTACCCCGAACCGTCTGGAGAGAGCACCATGGCCAAGGAACTGAAGATCGGCATCATCGGTCTGGACACCAGCCACACCGTGGCCTTTACCAAGCTGATCCAGGGCAAAGACACCCCCCCGGAGCAGAAGGTCGAGGGCCTGCGCATCGTCAACGCCATGCGCTTCCCGTCGCCCTTCCAGAATGAAGACGGCCAGAACCAGCGCCAGGCCGACCTCGAGGCCCTCGGCGTGACCATGAAGAAGACCGTACCCGAGCTGGCTGCGGGTATGGACGCGCTCTTCCTCGAGATCAACGACCCGGCCCTGCACCTCGACTTCTTCCGCCAGGTCGCCGGCCTGGGCCTGCCCGTCTTCCTCGACAAGCCCCTGGCGGCCAACCTCGCCGACGGCCGCGCCATCATCGACCTGGCGCACCGGCACCACACCAACGTCTGGAGCTCCTCATCCCTGCGCTTCGTCCGCCGCCTCGTCGCCGCCAAGAAGCAGATGACCGCGCCGCCGACCTTCTGCAATGTCTTCGGCGCCCTCGGCAAGGCCGCTGCCGGCAGTGACGTGGTCTGGTACGGCTGCCACGTCACCGAGATGCTCGTCACCGCCATGGGCGTCGGCGCCACCAGCGTCAGCGCCGTCGAGGACGCGGCCGGCGTCGTCGCCGTGGTCTCCTACCCGAACAACCGCCGCGGCATCGCCGAGTACAGCCGCGGCAGCTACAAGTACGGCGGCCGTATCCAGAACGGCGGCGACGTGCTCTACTTCGACAACACCGGCGACGTGCTCTACTACAACCTCCTCATCGAGATCAAGCGCTGGCTCGATACCGGCACCGCCCCCGTCAGCCTCGAGGAGTCGCTCGAGGTCCAGGCCATCATGGAGGCGGTCGAGACCTCCCTGGCCACCAAGAAGGCCGCCCCGGTCGCCCTCTGAGACCGGCAACCCGTGATGCACCCGGCGCGACCGCCAGACGGCGCGCCGGGTGCCCCCCAGGCCGGCGGGCGGCCTCAGCGGCACCCCGCCGGCCACGGACGCCGCGCCGCGGCCCTTGGCCGCGGATACCGTGAGGGGCATACCGCGGCATGTGTCAGGACAGACGCCGTCAGGCGTCGCGACCGGGAAGATCCGCCGATGCACTCACGCCGGTTCACGCTGATCGAGCTGCTGGTCGTCATCGCCATCATCGCCATCCTCGCGGCGATGCTCCTGCCGGCCCTCTCGCAGGCCCGCGAGAAGGCCCGCCAGATTTCCTGCGTCTCCAACCTCAAGCAGGTCAGCCTCGGCCACCTGATGTACGCTAACGACAACGCCGAGATGCTCGTGGTCTACGGCGTCAATGGCTGCACCCGCGGCACGTCATGCGTCCAGTGGTGGACGCTCCTGAAGTCGTACATCACCGACGACAAGGCCTACATCCGCCTCTCGGCATCCTCCGTCCCACGCGGCATCGGCGTGAACTACAACCACGTCCACGCCTGCAACGTCAGCAACACCGCCCTGGCTCGAATCGGCAGGCCCTCCGAGGTCATGAGCATGGCCGACTCAGCCCAGCCGCCGACCAACCCGACCCGCGGCGAGATCGTCTACTGCCGACGCTGCTGGACTACCGGACCCAACGCCACCGACAAGACGAACCGCATCCCCATGGACCGCCACGGCGGCAAGGTCAACATGGCCATGGGCGATGGCCATGCCGAAACACGCATGGCCGTCATGCTCATCCCCACCATCAACCCCGCCGCCGGCTCGGCCGCAGGGGATGCCTTCGACCGCCTCTGGGGCCACAAACTGGACTGAGGAGGCCACACCATGGCGCCGGACCTTAACCGCATCGTCGCCAGCCTGCCGCATGGCCCCGGCAACCCGCGCAACTCCGAGGGCGCCTTCATCGCCGGCCGCGATGGACGCATCCTCTTCGCCTACACGCGCTACCGCGGCGAGAGCTGGTCCGACCACGCTCAGGCCGAT
>JAGVUW010000167.1 GCA_019136035.1 Verrucomicrobiota bacterium
GGCTCCATGATGCAGACAATCGGCAGACCGAAGGCGCGGGCGAACTCGAAGTCGCGGGTGTCATGCGCCGGCACGGCCATGATCGCGCCGGTGCCATAGCCCATCAGGACGTAGTCGCTCACCCAGATCGGTATGGCCTTGCCGTTGACCGGGTTGATGGCACACCGACCGGTGAAGACGCCGGTCTTCTCGCGGCTGACCTCGGTGCGGTCCATCTCGCTCTTGGCCAGGGCCGCCTCGCGGTAGGCGCCCACCGCCGCCGCCTGCGCCGGCGTCGTGATCGCGTCCAGGAGCGGATGCTCCGGCGCCAAGACCATGTAGGTGGCCCCGAAGAGGGTATCCGGGCGGGTCGTGAAGACGCGCAGGCGCTCCGGCAGGCCGTCGACGCGGAAGTCGACCTCGGCGCCGGTGCTGCGGCCGATCCAGTTGCGCTGCATCTCCTTGATGCCCTCGGGCCAGTCCAGGCCCTCAAGGTCGTTCAGCAGACGCTCGGCGTACGCGGTGATCCTCAGAACCCACTGCTTCATGGGCCGGCGCACCACCGGGTGGTTGCCGCGCTCGCTGCGGCCGTTGATGACCTCCTCGTTGGCGAGGACCGTGCCCAAGGCCGGGCACCAGTTCACCGGCACCTCGGCAACGTAGGCGAGGCCCTTCTTGTAGAGCTGGCAGAAGATCCACTGCGTCCAGCGGTAGTAGCGCTCGTCGGTGGTGTTGATCTCACGGTCCCAGTCATAGCTGAAGCCGAACGACTGGATCTGGCGGCGGAAGCTGTCGATGTTGTTGCGGGTGGTGATGCGCGGCGGCGTGCCGGTCTGCATGGCGTACTGCTCGGCCGGCAGGCCGAAGGCGTCCCAGCCCATGGTGTGCAGGACGTTGCGCCCCTTCATGCGCTGATAGCGGCAGTAGATATCCGTGGCGGTGTAGCCCTCCGGGTGGCCGACGTGCAGGCCGGCGGCACTCGGGTACGGGAACATGTCAAGGACATAGAGCTTCCGACGCGCGGCGTCGTTATCCACCGCCCGGAAGGTCTTGTTCTCAAGCCAGAAGCGCTGCCATTTGGGCTCGATGGCAGCGGGCTCGTACTGCGCAGTCTTGTGGGAAGGCATTGGGTTCTCCATGGCCGGGCCGGCACGCCGCGTCGGAAAGGCCCATCGGCAAAGACGGTAGTGTACCGCCGATTCGGCTCTTCGCCAGCCCCGGCCAGGCCGCCGCCAACGCCATCTCATGGCACCGCGCCAGCGGCCGCCGTGCCGGCTACCGCGCCAGCCGCGCCGGGCGGCGACAGCTCGCGTACGAGCACATGGGTGACATTGACGCGGGTGCGATAGCCGCCGATCGCCACGACCGAGGTCGGCAGCGGCTCGGGATCCTCATACCGAAGGACCTCGATGCCGTGGACCAGCGCCCGCACCGTGGCGCCCACCCGCACCAGCGCCAGGCGGTTGCGCCGCGGGCTGTAGGGCGCGTGGCCGCCGTGGTAGCGTATCGGAAACCGCGCGTCCTGGTCGACCGCGGCCACCTCGACCCCGGCGCGATACAGCACCGTGCGCCGGCGGTCCTGGCTGTTGATCTCGAGGCGGTAGCCGCCACGGACGTCCTCAGGCAGGCCCAGACAGAGAACCAGGTTGTCCTGCGGATGATGGACGTGACTCGGATTGCGGTCCCAGCCGATCCACTCGGTGTTCTCCTCGGAGTTCATGGCGACCATCACGTCTGGACCGAACGTCGCCTTGTGCCGCAGCAGGCCCTCGCCCTCCAGGGCCTCGAGGCTGATCCAGCTCGAGGCCACGGCGCAGGCGATGCCGCCGTGGTCGATCCAGGGGCCTTCCGAGCGCCAGGCGGTCTCGCGCCGGTCGAAGACATGGAAGAAGCTCCTGCGGCCGTCGGGAGCGACCCCCTCGCGGGGCACGCGGATCTCGACGTCGTCAAACTCGACCGCGCCGGCAGCGACCTCCAGGACCACCCCGCCGCCCCAGCCGCGCGGCACCGGCGCCGTGCATTCGGCACCGCCATCGACCTGCCAGTGCAGGCGCTCGTCGTCAAGACGCACCGCCACCTCGTGCCAGCCCTCGGCGCCCAGGGCCGCCGTCGGCCCCGACTCCTCGGCATGGCCACCGCCGCCCTCGAGGCCGAGGCGAATGCCCCCGCCGGAGTGCTCTCCCAGGACCAGCGCGGCGCGACTGCCCGGCGCCGCCAGATGCACCCGGAAACGCACCGCCACCGTGCCCTCGAAGGACTGCCAGAAACGCACCCGGCCCGGCGACCCGCGGCCGCGCAGGACGCCGTCGTAGACAGCCCAGTGGCCGCCCTCGCTCGTCCACAGGTGGTAATCCGTGCTGTTGCCGACGACACGGACGAATTTCGGTTCGCGACGCAGCTTCTCGGCCTCCGGCGAGGCCGCGATCTGCCGGTACTCCTCCTCGGTGAAGTCGAGATAGTCGGCCAGGTCGGGCACCTCGGCGCTGCTGAAGGCATACGGCCCGAAGATGACCTCCTCCGGCACCTCGGGCGGGCCCAGGCGCACCGCCACCCGCCGTAGCCGGCAGGCCGCCGCGGCCTCGAGACGCAGGGCCGTCTCGGTGGCCTCCGGCCCCACATGCCAGCGCACAACATCGCCCGACGCCGCGGCGACAGCGCCCGGCACCGCCGCGCTGCGCGCGCCCTTGCCGGCGCCCGTCAGGACGACCTCACGCACCGGCCAGGGTGCGGTGTCCAGCCGCACCGCTCCGGCCACCCCGGCCAGCGCCCACGCCCCGCCGGAACGCCGCGGGCGGTACCAGCCGGCGCCGTCCTCCGGCGCCCACGCCGCCTGGAAGTCGCCGCCATCCTCCGCGACCCAGGGGATCTCCTCCACCGCGACGTCGTCCACGACCGCCGCGCCGCCGGCCGCCAGCAGGGTCGGCCGGCCGCCCTCGGCCGTCGGCACCGCGTCGTCACGCGCAATCTCAAGGCCGTCCAGGCAGACGCGCAGCGTCCAGGCCCAACGCTCCACCTCGACGCGATACCACTGACCCGGCTCCAGAGCCACGCCGGCCGGCCGCAGGAAGTGCCCCTCCGGCAGGGCCTCAGCGCCCGCGGCGGCGCCGAGGACGACGCCCACCGCGCCGGCACCCTCGCCAAGACCCAGCGCGACCCGCGCCGCCGGCGCCTCCAGACGCACACTGGCCGCCAGACGCGCACCGCGCCACGGCGGCCCGTCGACCCAGGCCCGGGACCAGCCGGACGCGGCCGGCGTCACCGACAGGGCATACTGCAGGGGCAAACGGTTCGGATCCAGCGAGAAGGCGATCGACCAGGCCTCGGAGTCAAAACCCCAGCCGGTGCTGCCGTGGCCCGGCGAACGGTCGAAGGCGTCGGCAAAGCGCCGCAGGCCGGCGCCCTCGCGGCCGCCCTCGAGGATGGGGCCGGTGGGGAGGTAGCCGACATCGGCCGGACAGACCAGGATCTGATCAACCGCCACCCCGTCCTCGCGCTCGCGCAGCTCCACCACCCGCCGCCCGGAAGGGAGTTCGAAGACGCCGGCGTCGACCCAGTGCCAGAGGCCGTAGACGCCGTCCTGGCCGATGGTCACGGCCGGGCCGTCGTCCACCGCGAGGTCGAGAGAGTTGCCGCAGGAGTCGGCCCAGCGCGCCCGCACCCACAGCCGCCAGGAACCCGCTGCGCCGAGGTCGACCGGCAGGCGCAGCCGCCCCAGGAGGCGCTCCTTGTCCCCGAGGCCCTCGGCCAGCACCGCCGCCAGACCGCCCGGCGAGCTGGCGCTGCTCTGAATCGCGAACGGCGCCGCGACCTCGGTCGATGCGGTCACGCCGGCGCCCACCGCGCCGGCGGGAAGGGCGGCAGCCGCGACGGCATCACCGCCGGACGTGCTCAGAGGCCGACCCGGGACGCGCCGCTGCCACCAGGACGCGCCCAGCAGGATAGCGCCAGCCGCCAGGACGACGGCAAGAACCGCGGCACGACGGCAGTGGCGCGCCGACGGGGCCGCCGGCACGGGCGGCGCGGGTGGTGCCGTAAGTCGGTCGCCGCAACGGCCGGCGGCCTGTGCCCCGCAAGAGGGCTCGTCGCTGTGTGAGGGCAAGAGGCCGATCTCCTGGAGGCTGCACCGATGGGCCCCACGCGCGACCACGACGCCGCCAGGGCCTCTGCCCACCTAACGGCCGAACCCGCCAGAGCATTGGCCGGCGGCCCCCGGCACCACGCCGCGCGCCCCGCAACCACGAGGCGATGCCGAATCCTGCGGGACCTCGCCCTGATGGGCCGACAAGGCTTCGCGAGATCCAGCCGAGGCGGGTGCACCGTGAGAACGCCCCCCCAGCGAGGGCAAGCCGGCGCTGTCTTGGCCTCCCCGTGTCCCCCGCGTCCCCCGCAGGGCTGCTCGAGGATCGCGTCAGCGCTCACCCGGCCGCCCTCGTATGGAACTTCGCGTTGTTGTGCGGTGCCGGGTCCGGGGTCAGAGTGCCGCGTTCACGCGGACGTGTGCGCCGCGGCTTCAGCCCGGCGCAGCACCTGGTGTTGCCGCGGCCTGAAGGCACGCGGCACACTTCCGGCCAAGGCCGGGACTCCGACGGGAAGGGCGGCCGCGAGCGATGGCTCGCCGTGCCATAGCCGGCGTTCTACGCCGGGGACTCCGCTGAAGGGGTGCCAGATCGTGGCCGGGGGTCGCACAAAAGCGCGACCCCCGGTACCGCGTACCCACGGACCACGCGCCCTGAAGAGGTGGCGACCAATCCATCAGGACACATGGAGGGCAACTGGCAGCAGCGTCATCACGGCTTGCTGTCGCCAGTGCCGCCGGAACCGCCACGGCGTTCGCGGCGCTTCTCCTCCGCGGCGAGGGCGTCCTTGAGTTTCTGCTCGGCCTCGTGGGCGCCGGACACACGCACGTTCTCGACGGACTCAACGAGTGCCACATCATCGGCGCTCACGTGGCCGACGACGCGGCCGTCGTCGAGGACGCTCCGCTTGAGGGTCTTGAGGCTCCTGAACAGGCGGATCAGATCGCGAGTGCCGCCCCAGGTGAACCAGACCGTCGTGATCGCGCCGACGAAGAGTCCGAGCCAGAGGGTGTAGTACTTCCACCAGAGGAACCAGGCGCGGGTCGACCAGGGCGTGAAGAAGACATTCCAGACGATGACAATCAGGAAGATCGCGAAGTGCAGCATGGAC
>JAGVUW010000629.1 GCA_019136035.1 Verrucomicrobiota bacterium
GGTAACTACTCATGGGAATGGAATGGAAGGGAAAGGAAGGGAAGATAATACCCCCCCCCTCCCCCCCGTTGAACCGGGGGGCGGGATCGTTGAAGCTGAAAAATCGCCACCGGAACCCACGAAGCCAGCCGACCCGCCGCCCAAATCCCCCCGCCCTGACGGCCCGGCGGCAGTCCACGACCGCGAAGTGCCGGAGTTCTTGAGGACGGCGGAGTTCGCCAGCGACACAATCGCCGCCCTGTTCAACGACTGGCTGGACGAACGCCGCCAACGCCGCAAGTACGCCACCGCCCGCGCCTGCCGCGAGGCGCTGAAGAAGCTCTCAGCCTACCCGCCTGCCGTCCAGGAGACGGCGCTGCGGGACTCAATCGCAAACGGCTGGCAGGGAATCTTCCCCGACCGCACCCGGCCCGGCGGCGGGGCCGGCCCGCCGAAACCCATACAGCACCTCGCACCGACCGAGGAACACCGCCGGGCGCTGGCGGAACACATGGCAAAGCCGCAACGGTTCTGAGGAGGCGACATGGACAGCATTGACCAGCTCATAGCCGGCCTGGCCGAACAGGCGGAGGCCCGCCGCGCCGGCAGGCCCGGCGTCGCCGAGGCGCAGATTGAGCGCGCCTGCCGCCGGATGCAGGCCGCCGGATACTGGCCGGCGAAGGGGGCCGAGGAGGCATACCGCGCCCTGGCAACCTGGCTCGCCACCGTCGCCGCGGGGCAGGCCACCCGCGGACTCCTGCTGTGGGGTGAGCCGGGCCGAGGCAAGACGTTCTTCCTATCCCGGTTCTGCCTGGCCGCCCGCACCGTTCGGGCGTTGCAGATTGCCGAGCTTTACCAGGAGTGGGGCAGGGCAAAGGTGCTGACATGGCTGGAGCAGGACATACTCGACGTTGTGCCGGACGACTACTACCGGCTGACGCTGGACGACCTGGGGGCCGAGCCGACCGGCAAGCGCTTCGGTGAGACGACGGAAATCCTGGCCGATGTGATTGACCAGCGTTACCGCGAATGGCAGCGCCGGGGCTGGGGCGGGGCGACGTTTTTCAGCACCAACCTGGCGCCGCCGGAACTGGCCGACAGGTACGGCGAGCGCACAACGAGCCGGCTGGCCGAGATGGCGGCGGCAATCCACCTCGATGGCCCCGATTGGAGGATGGAATGAAAATCAACGTCGCACTGTTCAAGCCGAAGTCGGACAACCCGAAGGCACCGGACTACGCCGGGGACTTCCCCCTGCCGTGCGAGTGCCCGTGCTGTCATCACAAGTGGGATCGCTTCATGCGCCTGGCCGTCTGGCGCCGGACGGGCAAGGACGACAAGCACTACGTCGGCGGGGCGCTGGAGGACGCAGCCGATAGGCCAGGACGCCCCAGGATGGCCACGGACGCCCCGCCTACCCCAGCCGGCCAGCCGGGAGGGCAGGCATATACCCCAGCCCCGAACAACCCCCCGGAACCGAAGCCGGGGCCGCCGGAACCCGCACCCCGCTCAGCCGACGGCACAGAACTGCCGTTCTGACCCCCCACACAGCAGGAGCCGAGGAATGGACAAGGACGACAGGCTTTCCGAGGGCGAGGTAGAGCAGGAGCAGGAGGGGACACCGTTCGAGTACCCGGACGACAAGACCCCCGAGGAACGGTGGGAGTTCGACCAGGCAGTCCGCCGCGAGGCCGCGCTGATACTGGGGGTGGCCCTGCGCCTGCTCGTCGAGGCCGCCGGGCCTAACCCCAACGTCCTGGCTATCCTCCTGGCCCGCGCCGCTGGCATGACCTTTGAGGAGATAGGCGCGCGCTACCTGGTCTCCCGCCAGGCCGTGCATAAAGCGCTCCGCGACGTCCGCCAGCGCAACCCCGCCGTCGCCGCACTCGTCGCCGACCACCACGCACTGATTTCCGCCGTCGCCGGCACGACGCCGGCGGCGCTGGCCGCCGCAGAAGCCGACCGCAACGCAACCAGAGGAGTAGGCAAGTGGACGAGAGCCAAGCCCCCCAAGTCACCGACCGCCGGCTGATTGACCTGGCCCGCGCACTGGCCGACGGCGAAGACGAACTGTCCGCAATCCGCACCCGCCGCAAGAACGTCGCCCGCAAGTTCGCCGAGGCCGAGCGCGCCTGCATGGCCAAGCTCGCCGACCTGCGCGCCGATTTCCGGGCGACCTGCACCCAGGCCGAGCTGCCGGGTATGCCGGCGGTCGAGGCGCTGTACCGGCCTATCGTCTGGAGGACGGAGACCATAGACATGCCGGAGGCGTGACATGACGAAGACGCATGACCGCGACTGCGAGGACAACGACGCCGACGAGTGGGGAGAGGTCGCCGATGACCCCTGGTCGGAGTTCTTCGAGCAGTTGGACGGGGAGGGCTGGCCGCGGGATCGGCATGAGGAGATCGTTGGCTGCGCCGCTGAGATGTTCCGGGCCGGACTGGTGCGGGTGTTGGGCGCTTGCCAAGACAACCCGGCCAGGTGCTACGTCCTGCTATGCCGGTTGGCCGGCATGACCTACGAACAGATAGGCAGGCGGGCCTACATGTCACGGCAGATGAGCCACAAGCACATTCGGGCCGTCGCCGCCGTTGACCCGGAGATCGGCACCGTAATCCGCCGGATTGGGCGCCGCTATGAAGGTGGGTGGCCGGGCTGACGCAGCCACAAAAAAGCCCCGGCCAGCGAGACCGGGGCTGAGAGAGAGGGGGGCGGTTAGGACGCAAGCCCGATTGTCGTGCGTGCAACTGCCCTGAACTCCTCACGGGTCATCGGGCGGTTGGCAACCTCAAACACGTTGCCACGCTGCCGGAACGCCTGATAGCGGGGGCGCCCGCTCAAAGCGTCATGGTCGTAGGGTTCACCGACTAGAAAGCCGGTGGCCGTCCACATGGCCGGGGGCAGGCACCCGAGCGCTGAAAATGTGCAGCCTTGCCCGCGCTGTAGGCTGCTGACATTACGACAAAACCTCACAGCGCGGGTGAGGTCTGCACCATTTTTTTGTTATGAAGCGATGAACGCCTCCATGCGCTTACGCTTCATATCCAAATCATGTCCATCCCAAGACCGATCATATTCTGGAAACTGGCCGATAACTTCATCTTTCGGGAGATGCCACGATACTTGACCGGTAGGTAAGTCAATCATCAAAACAGGCCAATCCGGTTCTTTCTGGTCAACGCGTAGGCCAACTTTCCAGCCTTGCGCCTGTGCTAATTTTGCCAATGCCATCGCCGCTTGATTTCTGTCAAAATACGCCTCGCCCAAACTGTCACTTTGGAATTTTTTCATCATTTCAGTCCTATCTTTCCGCACTTCTTGCACTCGCGTTCAGCGCCTGCAAGATACGGGAAAAGATTACGGAGGAGTTCTTTTTTCTTCCACGACCATTCGCCCCACTGATGCTTGCAAAATAACTGCTTCAACCATTTCATAAGATACCATCCTGTTAGCTTCATAACATTTCATGGAACCGCGCCTCGGTGGTCGGCAGCCACTCAACCGGGGTGCGCTGGCGCTCCGCCTTCCACTGGCAGAACGCCTCGACCGTCATTTCCTCGGCGTCGGGGTACTCCGCGCGGCAGTCGGCCAGGAAGTGGCGCCGGCAGGCTGAGCATATCCGGTAGCCGGGCACGTATCCCGCCTCCGCCCACCGGAGTGCTCCGTCGCCGCACACCGGGCAAGGACAGTCTGTGACTACAGCCCAGTAGTCGCGCCCCGCCGGCGGCAACGTCCAGACGCGGCATGGCCGCGTTCCGGCGCCGTCCATGTTGCGCATCTCGACCTTGTATGGCCTCATCCACACCTCCGCCCGTCAGTCGAAGGCGCCTCGGGGAAGGCCGATACCTTTTCCCGGCCTCGCCACCACGCGCCGGCCAGTATCCCGCGAGACGCCGTCGAGTGAGACGTTTGCGCCCCGGAGTGGTTGGTTCCGGATGTCTCTGGCGGCCCCTGTATCGGCAAGGGCAACGTTACGATATCATGCGCCGGCGGACAGTGCAAGCGGTAAGTATCAGTTCGCCTCTGCGGCTTTTCTGTGAAGTCGGGCCGTCACTTCCCCGTCACAGTACCTTGCCAGGGGGGGGCATCCGCGGCCTCTGTAGGGCAAGGCGCGGTGAACGGTGTGGCCTGTTCGGCCTCACGCAGCGCGGCCAGGATGGCGAGGGCGAGGGCGGGCAGGTCTGCCGGCGGAATTCTGGCACAGCATTCTGGCACAATCCGGGTCGGCCTCGCGGATGACTTTGGCGTCGCGGCCTGGTCGCGGGACTGGCCCTTCTGCGAGTCAGGCAGATTTGCCTTACTCGGATTGTCCAGCTTCATCCTCTCCCTCGCCTGCTCCTCGAACATCGGCTTGAGCGCGACGGCCAGCGTGCCCCACAGTGGCCGCAGACGGGCCTTGCAGACACGAAGAGGCCGGGCAGGCTGCCGCCATACCCGGCCAGGCATCGGGCCTCAGAACGGCTACTCGACGAGCGTGTCCTCCAGGTCGGCCAGGTCTTCGGGCAGGGCGCTGTTGTTGACCAGCAACCACCGCGCCGCCTCTTCACGGCTGACCCACTCTACGTGCGGCTGCCGGCCCTGCCACTGGCTGGTGTGCTCAATGTAGTACCTGCCTTTGCGCGACCGGCAGAGCGTCTGGTGATCCCACTGCGTCCCGGTCTGGACGCTGATCTGGTTGTGCCCGTCGAACCGGGTGTCCTCCTCCCATGTCTGCGCGGCCCTCTCCGTGTCGATCACCGTCCCGTCATCCATGCGATACTTCGTCATGCTACACCTCGCTCGCCTTTCGGCGTTTGATGGTCCCGGTGTGCGCCGGGCCGCTCCGCCGTTGTGGCGGTAAACCTGCTTTGCCGTTCAGCCCCGGCGGCGGCCGACGCGAACCAGCTTAGGCTCATCCGCGCTGCCGTCGGCCAGGGTCTTGCCGTAGCACACGGTAAGGCCGGTCTCCCCATCCAACACGTCGATGATGGTCTGCCGTTGCCGGCTGGCAAAGCACCGCTCGCCAGCACGTTCAGCCGTCGTTCTCGTCGTCATCGCGCTCATGTCACGCCTCCGTCTGTTTCCGGGCCTCGCGTTTCGCCAGCCTCGCCGCATTCGCGCGGGCGAGGTTCGACTTCAATGCCGCCAGCTTCCGCCGACTGCGCGACTTCCCGCCCAGCCGGCCCAACTCCACCGCGGCGGCCACAATCCCCGTCGCTGTTCCACGCGCCGTGCTCGTAATGCACTCCTTCCACGTCGAAATCTTCGTCAAAAGTTCCGTAGGTCAGATCGCTTGGGAGCTGGTCTTTCCAAGCCTGAATCTGTTCGTTGCTGGTCATCTTGACGGTCTTTAGTTTCATCGTCTGCCCTTTCTGTTTTTTCCTTCGGGGTGCTCCCCGTTGGTATAAGCAATATACGCGCTCTGACGGCAGATGCAAAGCGCTTTTGAGCGATTTTCCAAAAATACATTGTAACCCGTTGCGGGATAGCCGGTTACAATATGCCAAAAGGCGTACTAGCCGCCAACAGTGGGGGGAAAGGCGGGGAAGGGGGAAGGGGGTTGGGGCAAGGAAAGGGGGGCTGTACCCACCGCGCGCTACCGACGCCGGACGCAGCCAGCCAGGTTGACGACCGCCGCCCTGGTATGACACCGCGCACACCGCAACCCCAAGACCCCGCACAGCCCCTCGCCAACCCCAGGCACGAGGCGTTTGCGCTCGCGCTCGCCGAGACCGGAAACCAGTCCGAGGCGTATCGCAGGGCATACCCTCAGTCGCGTAGGTGGACAGAGGCCGGACTACACCCCCAGGCAAGCCGACTAGCCCGCAAGGTTTCCGCAAGGGTGGAAGCCATCCGCGACGCCAGCCGGTCGGAGCGGGTAGCCGACCTGGAGGAAGCCAAGGCGCTCGTCACCGCCTTCCTCCGTGACCCTGCCCTGTCCGTCCGCGAGAGGCTGGAGGCCGCGGATCGCCTGTCCTCGTGGGAGGGGTGGGACAAAGCCAGGAAGCTCCAGTTGACGACCAGTCTGCCCGATCTCCTGGCCGAAATCCATGCCCGGCGTCGCCCCGATGACCGCGGCTGACCCCCGGACAGAGTTTGCCGACCTTATGTGCGCCTGGTGTGCCGACTGCCGGGTATTTGTCCGAGACCTCTTCGGCGTGACACCTACGGCACAGCAGGAAGCCATCCTGCTGGCCGTGGACAGCAGGGGAAGGGTAGCAGTCAAGTCGGGGCACGGCGTGGGTAAAACCGCCGTGGAAGCGTGGCTCGTCCTCCGCCAGACCCTCTGCTATCCCAACTCACGTTGCCCCTGCACCGCGCCGGCCGGGCCGCAGCTCGAAGCCGTACTTTGGCCCGAAATCGCCAAGTGGCGGGCGGCCATGCCCCCACGTTGGCGCTCGCTTGTCGAGATCACCGACCGCGGCGTCCGGTGCGCCCAGGCGCCAGACGCCCAGTTTGCCGTGGCGCGCACGGCACGCAGAGACCAGCCCGAGGCGCTACAGGGCTTCCACGCCGCGGGGCCGGCGCTGCTGTGGATTTGCGAGGAGGCGTCAGGGATTGACGAGACGTTGTGGCCGGTGATTGTCGGCTCGCTCAGTTCGCCGGCCAACCGCATCCTCCTGGCGACCAACCCCACGCGCTCGACGGGGTTCGTGTACGACTGCTTTGGGCGCAACCGCGACCAGTGGGCGACGCTGACCCTCAGCAGCGAGGATTCACCGCTGGGCGGCAAGGAGTACGCCGCGCAGGTGGCCCGGCAGTTCGGGCGCGACAGCCAGGTCTACCGGGTGCGTGTCCTCGGGGAGTTCCCGACTGCCGACGCGGATACCCTCATTCCCCTGTGGGCCGTCGCCGCCGCCCAGGCCGCCGAGCGCCCCGGTGCCGCATGGCCTGCGGACTGCGCCCGGATCGCCGGGCTTGACGTGGCCAGATTTGGCGACGACCGGACGGCGCTCGTAATCCGGCAGGGCGGCAGGGTGACGCACGTATCGGCCTGGTCTGGCGCCGACACATCGCAGACCGCCGCCCGCTGCCTGGCAGCCTGGCGGGATGGCGATTACGACCAGATCGCGGTGGACGCTACCGGGGGGCTGGGGGCCGGCGTGGCCGACCAACTCCGCCAGGCCGGCGTGCCGGCCCACGACGCCAACGTGTCAGGCTGAGGGATGCGCTGTGGTTCCGGTGTGCGGAGTGGCTGACGGGGCCGCGGGAAGACCAGTCGCGCCCCGACCTCGCCGTCTGCCTGCCCGCCGGGCCGCCCGACTCGCACCCCTACCGGCTGGCCGAAGACCTGGTGGGGCTGAAACGCCGTTTCACCCCTGCCGGCAAGCTACAGGCCGAGAGCAAGGACGATATGCGCAAGCGGTTGGGCCGCTCGCCCGACTACGGCGACGCCCTGTGCCTCACCTTCCTCCTCGATCCCCGCAGTCGTGAGGGCACCTGCATGACCGACACCGCACAGACTGCCGCCGCATGGACGCGGACACCAGACCTCGCCTGCCCGCTGCAATACCTGGTTGACCCGGTGACGCAGACGACCCGCCTGGACTATGGCCCTGCCCTGCCCTGGTCTGGCCGCTATCTGCTCCGCGGCGGGATCGCGCCGCCATCGCTGTCGGTTGACGGCGCGCACCTTCTGGACGGCGCCATCGTCGTCGCGGGATACTCGATCCTGGACGGCGTGACCCGTCTGCTGTGGGAGTCGGCATGGACTCGACCTACAGACCTTGTTATCGCCGGAGCCGTCGCCTGCTCGGGTGCGTGGCGCGACCTTGCCCGCTGCTGGAGCCTGTTCGGCGTCTCGTCGTACTCCTGGGCCGCTGGCGGGCCGGACATGGGGCCGCACCGGGTGTTGTGCCGGGAACCGGGCCTGGCGTTCGGCGTCGCCTTCCCCCTGGCGGAATACGACGCCGCCACGGAGACGGCCCGTGTCCTGTCGGACATCCGTGCCGGTGCGGTGCAGTATGTGGAGGGGGGGCCGTTCCACCGCACGCTGCCGACCGTCAGGCTGGGGCTGACTCCGCCGCCGGCTGTCCTCGGTGCGCTGACTGCCCTCCACCGCCTGGACAGGGCCGCCAGGCACTATCAGACCGAAAGGGGTGACCTGTGACAGACCCCGAGACCACCGCCATGCCCAACCGCCCGCAGCCGGCAAGGCTGGCGGAGACGATAGGCACGCTATACCAGACCTGGGCCGCCAACCGCGCGCTGGCTGAGGCCCGCTGGCAGACCTCGGCGCGGCTGCTGAACCGTGAGGACGACGCAACCTGGAAGCGCGGGGAGGCCGAGGACATTGGCCGGCAGAAGATTCTGACCTGCGCGGGTTTGATAAAGGACTCCGTGTTGGCCGACGGCCGCTGGCCGCTGGTGTTCGAGGGCGGGCCTGCGGCTCCGCTGGACGCCAGGGGGCTGGCAGTGCCGGAGTCAGACCCGATGCGGCCGTTGGCGGAGAGGATAGACCACCTGTTGCAGCTCTGCGACGGCGACCGGGAGCTGTATCGGTGCATCGTGGCCCTGCTGACCTACGGCGAGAGCTACATGCGCTGGTATGTCTATGAGCACCGAGACCGGCAGTGGGTTCAGGGCCAGGCCGAGGCCGAGGGGATGGGCCAGATGGAGGGGGCCGGC
>JAGVUW010000394.1 GCA_019136035.1 Verrucomicrobiota bacterium
TATCGATCAGCCTCTACGTGGTGATCTCCCTGATCTCCTCGCGCGGCGGCAAGGTCTTCAACATGGACCGCATGCTGCACCGCGGCAAGTACCACCGCGAGGGCCTCGAGATCAAGCACCCGCCGCTGACCCTGCGCAGCGTCCTGCCCCGCCTTATCGGCATCGATAGCCAGTACACCCGCGGCGACAAGATCCTGGCCTGGTCGGTCTTCATCTGGTCCTTCGGCTGGGGCTTCCTGTGCTGCTTCGTCGGCGTCGCCATCTGGAATACCATCAGCCCCTGGGGCAACGCCGGGTGGTCGCGCTGGTTCTTCTTCACCCACTTCCTCCTGGCCGGCATCATCGGCGTCGTCTCGACGATATGGTTCACCATCGGCGGCACCCGCGACCTGCTCCAGCTCATCCGGGACCTCGAGAAGATCGACGAGAATGTCCTCGACGACGGCCGCGTCGTCGGCCATGTCTCGGCCGATGACGTCCAGCTCGTCGAACGCGTCGACCATGCCAAGGTCGACCCGTCAGCACCGGCCGCGGAGGCTGCCGAGGCCGCCGAGGCCGAGAGCCGCGCCGAGGGCGCCACGCCGCCGACGCCCCCCAAGGCCTGAGACGCAGCCGGCGTCGCCGCGCTCCGGGACATGCGCAGGGATGCGCATGCTACCGCCAATTCCCCGGCGCCCGGCGGCGCCGGATAGCGCACGGCGGGACATCACTCGCGGCGCCTCCCCGCGGGCCTCCGCGCCGACGCCCTGTGGGATTTCGGTTCCTCGGGATCGATATCGCTATCGGGATCGACATCCGGTCCTTTCTTGTCAGAACGGCACTCGTGGCCATTCCGATTGCGATCCCGATCCCGATTTGGGCTCCTCCAACTCAGGACTGGGCACCCTTTCGGGACCTGTTCTGCGGGTGTCACTACGACCTGCAGGCGGAATGGATTCCAAGTCCCGCCCAGCCGACAGACCTGTCATGCACCCGCCTCCCGGCCCCCCTTGCGCGCGCGGGTGATCCGGCTGTATAGTTCAGTAACAGTCCCCCGGGCGGCGTGGCTCGGCGTTCCCCGAGACATCGGCTCGCGTCCGTCTGTGCGGGCCTGGGGCGAGTCCGTGAAGGCCCGGATGGCTTCTCACGGGCGCGAGGCGCCGGCGGAGGCCGCGCCAGAGCGTCGGTGCAACCATGAAAGGTGTCGTAACGCTGCCGTGACCACCTTGTCAACATGGGCCAGCCGGGGACGCCGCCCCCTCCAGCGGCTCGGCCTCCTGGCCTGCTGTGCAGGGAGCCTGACCATGAACGCTGCACCTGCCCGACCCGCTGCCGTCGCCGGTACCTTCTACAGCCAGAACCCGGCGGAGCTCCGCTCGGATGTCGAGGCCTACCTCGCCGCTGTGAAACCGACGCCACTGAGTGGCGAGGTCCTGGCTATCCTCGTGCCACACGCCGGCTATCGTTACTCGGCGCCGGTCGCGGCCTACGGCTACAAGGCCCTCGAAGGCACCGCCTTCGACACCGCCGTCATCATCGGCCACGACGCCCACGCCCGCGGCCTGGTGGCCATCCTGTCGGACGCCGAGGCCTTCGAGACGCCCCTGGGCCCGGTGGCGGTCGACCGCGACCTCGTCGCCGGACTGGTCGAGGAACACCAGGGCATCGTCGTCCACAACGAGGTCCACCGCCGCGACCACACCATCGAGGTGCAGTTGCCCTTCCTGCAGGTGGTCCTGCCGGAGTGCCGCATCGTGCCGGCGCTCTTCGGCGAGCCCGACCCGGCAGCCTGCCGCGCCTTCGCCGAGGCCATCCTCCGCCGCCGCGGCAGCCGCCGCCTGCTCGTCATCGCCAGCTCCGACCTGACTCACTACCCTACCAGTGAAACCTCCGCCCGAGTCGACCACGATACGATGTACCGCGTCGCGGCCCAGGACCTGCAGGCCCTCTTCGTTCACCTCAAGGACGCCGTGCGCCACGGCGTCGACGACAACATCCAGACCGCCATGTGCGCCAGCGGCGGCGTCGGCACCGCCCTCGAAGTCGCCCGCGCCGGCGGTCCGGTGGAGGTGAAGGTCCTGCACCAGGCCAACTCCGGGGACGTCCCCGGCGGCGACACCGGCCGCGTCGTCGGCTACGCCGCGGCGGTCCTCACCCGTGCCGACGCGGCGACGGCGGCCGGGACCACCGCGGCGGCGGCGGCCGCGGCGGCTCCGATACCCACGGCGACCGCTGCCGAGCCCGAGTCCGCCGAACCGGCCGAACCGGCGTTCACCATCGCCCCGGAGGTCCGGCGTGCCCTCCTCGCCCTGGCACGCCGACGCATCACCGCGGCGGTGCACCACGAGTCTTGGGAGGCCCCGCCACCCGCCGAGCTGGCCGAGGCGGTCGGGCAGCCCGCGGCGGTCTTCGTCACCCTCCACCGTCAAGGCCGGCTGCGCGGCTGTATCGGCATGACCGAGGCCCGCCAGCCGCTCTGGCAGGCGGTCCAGGACATGGCCTACTCGGCAGCCTTCAAGGATTGGCGTTTCACGCCGCTGGGCCTCGAGGAACTGCACGAGATCGCGATCGAGATCTCCGTCCTCTCGCCCCTGACCGAGGTGCCCTCGGCCGACGCCGTGCGGCCCCGCCACCACGGCGTCGTCATCCGCCGCGACGGCCGCAGCGGCCTGTTCCTGCCGCAGGTCTGGGAGCAGATCCCCGAGAAGGACGCCTTCCTGAGCGTCCTCTGCAAGGAGAAGGCCGGCCTGCCCGCCGACGCCTGGAAGGACCCGGCGACGACCCTCCTGGTGTTCACCGTGGTCGCCTTCAGCGAGCCCTGAACTGCCGCCCGCGGCTCCCGGTCGGCGCGGGACCGTAGGTTCACCGCGCCGACGGTGAACCAGGTCCACGGGCGGCGCCGTGGACCTACCTGGGGCCTTCGTCCCCCAACCTGATCTGTCTGATCCGTCTGATCTGTCTGATCCGTCTGATCGGCCTGATCTGCCCAACCCTCCCCCACCGCGCCGGCGGCGGCGTTGCCCGCGCGCGGCAGCCCTGGCCCCCTCAGCGCTCCTCGAGCCCCGCCGCGGCGGCCGCGACGGCCTTCTGCAGGCGCTCCGTGAGGCGGTTTTCCACCGGGCTGAAGCCCACCTCGCCCGGCGGGGTAAGCATCAGGGTGTCCGCCGCGAGATTCGCCCGTTCGGCCTGCCGTAGCGCCGGCCGGCCGATGACGCTGAGGAGGATGACCGCGGCGGCAAAGATCGGTATCAGCGACCGCGCCACCGTGCCGCAGGCGAGTCCCGCGGCCGGCGGCGCCAGGAGCAGCCGCAACGCCGCCACCACCGCGGTGAGGACCAGGACCAGCGCGGCGCCGGCGACCACGGCCAAGCCCACGGTCGAGGGCCCAGACGCTCGGGCCGGTATCCACCACATGGCCGCCACCGCGACGCTCGCGGCCAGGAGCGGCACCAGGCCCCAGCGTAACGCCGTGACGCCGCCGTCGATGCCGAGGTCGCGGCAGCGCCGGCGCGCCGAACGCACCGCCAGCCACGCCGGCACCACCAGGATGGCGTTGGCCAGCAGCAGGACCTCGGCGAGGACCTTGTGCAGGCCGGCACGAGCCGAGTAGCATTGGCCGCTGATCGGCACCCAGAGCACCACCGCGGCAAACACCCCCAGCGGCAGCAGGACGCCATACCCGAGGAACCGCGCGGTCATGCCGGCCTCGGGCAGGAGCAGGATCGGGATCGCCTCGCCGCCGCTCATCAGGCGCCAGCGCAGGCTGATCACCAGACAGGCCAGCATGGCCAACAGCAACAGCCCCGACAGCAGGCTCAGGCCGCCCTGCATCGCCACCGCGTACTCCAGACGCCGGCTGGCCGCGTACGCCTCGGGGGCCGGCCACTCATCCAACGCCGGCAGGAGGATGGAGGTGAGCACGCCGCCATATAGACGCATCTCATCTTCGCGCGCCGCCTCGAATGCCTTCAGCGCCGGATCGTTCCGGCGCTCGCGCCAGGCCTTGGCCGGCCCGGCCAGAAGAGCGGCCTCGCGACGCGTCCGGGCGGCGTCATCAGCCAGGCCGAGGCGCTCGTACACCCGCGCCGAGTGCTCGGCGGCATCCGTGGCCAGGGCCTGCACCACCAGGCAGTCAATCAGCGTCCAGGTGTCGGCATTGAGGTGCACCGTCAGGGTCTTCCAGGCATCCAGGTAGGGCCGCGCCGCCTCGATGCGGCCCTCGCCGGCCAGGAGATCGCCATAGAGGGAGGCCACCCGCGTCAGTTCGCGGAGTCTCGCGAGATCCGGCAGCAGCACCGCCGCGCTGACCCCGATGCGACGGATATGCTGCGACAGGCGCTCGGCTGGGCCCATCGCCTCGAGCTTCAACATCAGCATGTCCCGCCCATAGCGGCGGAAGGACGGCTTGGCCAGGCCGGAGAGGAGGTGACCCATCGCCTGGTCCACCCGCGCCCGGTCGGCGACCTCCCAGGCGAGGCGGCGCGGGCCGGCCTTGCCATCCGGACCCTTCTCGCCGGGCTCGGCCGTGACCGTGCAGGCGCCGGCCAGCAGCACGGCCGCCCGCAGGTAGTCGTAGCGGGCATTGTCCGGATCGAGCATGCGGGCCGTCTCCAGGGTCTCGAGAGAAGCCTGGCGCTGCTCGGCCGTCGGGGTCCCGCCGGGCCCCGCTACGACGTCGTGCGTGACATACTCGCCATAGAAGACGCGGTTGCCGCGATCGGACTCCCATAGCTCGCGGGGTGACGACGTCAACAGTGGGCTCTCCGGCGAGCGCCGCAGGCTCCATCCGCCCAGAGAGAGGAGCCAGGTCGGTCGGGGCAGACCGCTGTCCGTAAGAGACGTGACGGTGTCCAACACCGTCACCCACTGCAGATCGACGCTGAGGACGGCCGCCACCACCGCGGCCGGCACCAGGGCGAAACGCAGACCCCGCCGCAGCCAGGCACGCTGGTTCAGCCGGACCCGGTTGCCGCGCTCCAGGCCGGCGGCCACCTCCGCCACCTCGCCCAGGGCCTTCACCGCCTCCGCCTGCGCCGCCGACGCCGCCAGGCCGCCGCGCTCCAGTTCCGATGCCTTGTCCTCCAGATGGCCCGCCAGCTCGGCCTGGACATCCAGACGAAGCTCGGCGTCGTCCTTCAGCCCAGAGGTCACCGTGTTGAGGTAGTCCCGAATCGTCTCATCCATG
>JAGVUW010000433.1 GCA_019136035.1 Verrucomicrobiota bacterium
GGGGGCTTCCTGGAGGCCGCGGTCCGTGATCTGGACGAGGCGATCCGCCGCGCCGCCGCCGAGCGCCTGCGCTCGCTGGCGACGGCGGCCGAGCGCCTCTCCGCGGCACAGCGCGAGGCCGCCTCGGCAAGCCGCGACCTGGCCGGTCAGCCGTCGGCGCCGCCGAGTGCCCACGAGGCGGCCGAGCAGCGCCAGCGTCAGTTGAACCAGGCGGCGGCCGACCTGCGCAGTGCCGTCGACCGCACCGCCGGCGAGCTGGAGGAGACCTACCCCGAGACCAGCGAGGCCCTGAGCAAGGCCATGGCGCAGGCCGCCCGGCAGGGCCTCGACCGCGCCATGAGCCGCGCCGCCAATGCCCTCCTCTACCGCCGTCCCGAGCGGGCCGTGAAGCCGCAGACCGACGCCGCCAACTGGCTCCTGGAACTCGCCCAGGGCCTCGAGGCCGCGGCGACGACGCTGCCGGCGCTGTCGCGCGAGGAGCTGGCCGAGGCCCTCGAGGCCCTGCAGCAGCAGTCGCAGCAGCAGTCACGCCAGACAGCGCAGGCCATGCAGCAGCCCGAGGCCGAGGGCCAGGCCCGCCTCGAGGCCATCCGCGAACGCGCCGCCGGGACCCTGCGGCCGCTCGCTGCCGCGCTGAAGGACCCGGTCCTGCAGGAGATCGCCGACCGCATGGGGGGCGACCTCGGCGGCAGCACGTCGGCTGAGGTCGGCGGCGAGATGCAGGGCCTCTTCCGGGCCGCCATACGCGTCCTGGAGGGCCACGTCATGGCGGCCGAGGTCCGCCGTCGGCTGGATCTGAGCCGGCGCATCTCGGTGCCGCCGGAGAAGTACCGCCGCGAGGTCGAGGCGTACTTCCGCGACCTGGGGCGTGAGCCATGAGCGGCCTGTGCACCCCGATTTCGTGGATCATGATCCTGGGCTGGGGCCTCCTGGCGCTGCTCCTCCTGGGGCTTCGCCACCGCTCGCTGCAGCCGGCCCTGGGGGCACGCTCCGTCTGGGGGCTGACACTCCTGCGCGTGGCGGCCCTGGTCCTGGTGGCGATCCTCCTGCTGCAGCCGTACCGCGAGCAGCGCCGTCCCGACCGCGAGGCCTTCCGGGCGGTGGTCCTGCTGGACACCAGTGCCAGCATGACGGTCTCCGACCTCACGGGGGGCCGTCCCCGGCTGGAGGCCGTGCGTGCGGCGTCGGCGCCGGGGGGAGCGTCGTCGCGGTCGCTGCTGGAGCGTCTCGAGGAGACGGCGCGTCTGGAGGCGCGCGTTTTCGCGGACCGCAGCCGGCCGATGCCGTCGGGCGTACCCCTGGCGGTGACGCCGGGCCGGACGGCCCTGGGCGAGGTCCTGGCCGAGGCCTTGGAGGAGAGCGCCGGCCCGCCGCTGGGGGCGGTGCTGGTCCTCAGCGATGGCTGCAGCAACGACGGCCGCGCCCCGACCGAGGTCGCGAAGCTCTTCCGGTCCCGCGGCATACCCATCTCCTGTGTCGGCATCGGCGAGCACCGCCAGGCCGGGGATCTGCGCCTGCGCTTCGCCGCAGAGCGCTACCGCGGCCGCAAGGGCGAGCCGCTCGAGCTGGCCGTCCTCCTGGAGAACCGCTTCGATCACGCCGTCAGCACCCGGCTGGCGGTGCGCGATGACCAGGGCGTCGTTGCCGAGCGCGAGGTCAGCCTCGCCGCCGGCGCCAGCGTGCGCGAGGCCATCGCGGTGACGCCGTGGCGCGCCGGCTTCCTCTCCTACAGCGCCCGCGTCGAGCCGGTCGACGGCGACCGGCAGCCCGACACCGATATCGATGTCGCGGGGGCCGAGATCAGCGAGCCGGAGCAGTTCGCGGTACTCTTCCTCGGCGCCCACCTCGGCTGGGAGTACCGCTTCCTGCGGGGGCTCTGCGAGGCACACCCGCAGCTACGCCTGGCGGCGGTGATCCAGACCGGCCCGGCGAGCTTCTACCAGACCGGCCTCAACGGCGACGACGAGGGCCGCCTGGAGGGCTTCCCGACCAGCCCCGAGGTCTTCCACCGCTGCCGCCGGGGCCCTCGGCGAGGCCGGCGCGGCGGCCCTCGTCGGCTTCGTCGACCGCCGCGGCGGCGGCCTGCTCGTCGTCGGGCCGACCGCGGCGCTTCCCGAGAGCCTGCGCGAGGTCCTGCCGGTGCTGCCGGCGCCAGCGGGGGCGCTGACGCGTCGCGAGCACCTCGAGGCCAGCCCCGAGTTCATCTTCGATGTCGACCCCGGCCAGGTCCTAGCCAGCCCGGGGAGCCTGCCGGTGCCGCCGGGCGGGCCGCTCTGGCTGAGCCGCGAGCTGAAGCGCGGGGCGCGTGCCGCGGCGGTGGTGCGCGGCAGCGGCCTGACGGCCCTGGCGGCCCAGAGCTACGGCAGCGGCCGCGTGGCCTACCTCGGCCTGGAGTCGACCTGGCGATGGCGTCTGGCCAGTGCCGGCGGCGAAGCCAGCCACAATGCCTTCTGGAATGCCCTGCTGGTCTGGCTGGCGAGCACTGGCAAGCCGCGTCTGCAGGTGGCCGCCGACGGCAGCAAGGTCGGCCTGGGCGAGGCCGTGCCGCTGGATGTGCAGGTCCTCGGCCGGGACTTCCTGCCGGCTGTGGATGCCCAGGTCACGGCCACGCTCACCAGCCCGAGCGGCGCCAGCCAGGAGATCGCGCTCGACGCCAGCGCCGAGGCGCCCGGGCGCTACACCGCCGTCGCCTTCCCGGAGGAGGTCGGCGAGTACCGCGTCGCCTACCGCATCCGCGCGCCGAGTTCCGGCGACCTCGACGGCGAGGCCCACTTCCTGGCGCGCCGCGTTGGCCTCGAGACCGAGGATACGGCCTACCGCGAGGACGTCCTGCGCGACCTCGCGCGGGTCACCGGCGGGACCTTCGTCGGCTACCGCGATATGGACCGCCTCGAGGCGCTGCCCCTGAGCACGGCGGTGCCGATGCGGACGGCCCGGCTGTACTGGAGCCGCCACGGCGCTCTGATGGTGCTCCTGGCGGCCTGCCTGGCTGCCGAGTGGTACTGGCGTCGTCGTCTCGGATTGAAGTAAGGAGGATCCCGCGCATGAGTGGCATTCTTGGCTGCACGACCCGGCCCTACGCGGCGATTCCCTACGCCGAGGCCTTCCAGCGCATCGCCGCGGCCGGCTACCGCGACGTGGCGGTCTTCCGCGATCCCTCCGGCTCGCCGGTCGACGCCGGCAGCAGCGCCGCGGCGGTATCGGCGGTACGTGCCGCGGCGGCGGCCGCGGGCCTGACGCCGTCGCTGCTCCTGGGTCGGACGCATCTGGAGATGGGCTTGGCGGCCGCGGTGGACGACTACCGCCGCCTGATCGACAACGCCGCCGCCCTCGGCGCCATGCGCCTGCTCGACTGCGGCACCAGCCGCGCCGAGGACTACGCCGGCTACCTCGAGCTGATGCGGCGCTGCGCCCCGCACGCCCAGGCCGCCGGCCTCGAGATCACCATGAAGCCGCACGGCGGCATCAGCCTGACGGTCGAGGACCTCCTGGAGGCACATCGCCAGGTCGGCCACCCCGGCTTCGGCATCTGCTTTGACCCCGGCAACATCATCTACTACACCGTCGGGGCGCGCCGTCCCGAGCCCGACGCCGCGCGCGTCGCGGCGGTCTGCAACGCCGTGATCATCAAGGACTGTGTCGTCCGCGATGGCAAGGCCGACGTCATGGTGACGCCGGGCGACGGCCTGGTCGACTTCGCCGCCGTGCTCGGCGGCCTGCTCGGCCAGGGCTGGCGCGGGCCGTGCTATGTCGAGTGCCTACATCCGCGGCATCCTCGAGGCCGCCGCGCCCGCCCGGCGCTGAAGGCGCGCTCCGCGCGCCAGGGAGTCCACCAAGAAGCACAGTCCCTCAGTGGAGCCCTTCTCGCCGTACTGTTCAGCCTGGAACCAAGCAAAGGGGGGGGCCGTGCTCTACCTCGACCATAACGCGACCACGCCGAATCCGGCTCCGCCTGCCTGGCGGATTCCGGCGAGCCTTCGCACGTGGTCAAGGCCATGAAGCTCGACACCGGGGCATCCCGGCAGACCATCCGCTTCTCCCTGGGCCTGGAGACGACCGATGCCGACATCCGGACCGCTCTGCGGGCAGTGACAGCAGCGGTCACCGCCTTGCGCGGAGGAGAAGGTGTATGAGACTCCCTGCCGACAGCATCATCGCGTCAGGCAAGATCACCCAGTACCTCCTGCGCCGACGCATTGAGAACGACAAGTCTGCTTTCCTGGCGCTGGCCGGCTACAGGGAGGCGACTGCGGACAGGCTCCTGGTCGACATACGGGAGCAGATTCTGCCTCTGGAGGCTGAGCACATCGAGGAAACCGAATACGGAACCAAGTACAGGATACGCGGCGAACTGGTGGGGCCCAACGGTCGTACTCTGCGGATCCTGACCATCTGGATGACCGAGAGCGCGACAAAACAGACGAAGTTCATTACATTATTCCCGGATCGCTGACTATCATGAAACACAAGCTCTTCAACCAAGTGGCGCTGCAAGTCGACCTGCCGAAGCACGGGCTGCGCCGCGGCGACGTGGCGACGGTGGTCGAGCACCACCCGGCGCGGCCTGGCCAGGAACCGGGGTACAGCCTGGAGGTCTTCAATGCGGTCGGCGACACCGTGGCCGTGGTCACGGTGCGCGAATCCCAAATCGCGCCACTGACCGCCAACGAGATGCTCCACGTCCGCGCCTTGGCGCCGGCGCCGGCGTGATCCCCGGCGGTAGGAGACGACGCGGACGCCGAGACTGCCCCGGCCCTGATCATCCCGGGCTGGAGTTCGTGCTATCCAGCAGACGACGCCACTCCGGAACCGGCGATACCAAACGCTGGTCGATGGCCATTTCCTCCAGCGTCCGCAAGCCAAGCGCGGCCTCAAGAAGTAGCCGGACCCGCGTCCTGCCGACCCCGGAAGCTTGTATGAGACCGTCTGCGAAGTCGATCTCTCTCGCCAGTAAGAGCCGATTCAGAAGAGACTCGTAGCTGATGTCCTTCGCCTCTATCGGCCAGTCCATAGGTGGCGGCATTCCTCGCGGTGCTGACGGCATTGAGATGTCAATGTACCGGGACCCGGGGGTAGCACGCAACTGGCCGCCCGCCGCGCCCGCCCGGCGCTGAAGGCGGCGCCTGACGCCGGGCCCGCGGAATACCCGCTGGACAGCGCCGGGTGCCGCCCTACGTTAACGGGTCGCCGGAACGGCCGTTGACGCTGGATTGCGATGCCGTCCTGGCCCTCCCGGCCTTGAGCCGCGGCGGGGCCAGGGCGGCCTGGACACAGCGAGGGCCGCGGTCGCCATGCCGGGGCCGCGCCGCCGGCTCGAGTCAGCCACTGCTAAGGATCCGATTGCCATGCCTTTTGAACGCGGAACGATGACCTTCCGGGTCTGCCACCTGCCGCAGCCCCTGCCCGCGGATGCCCTCGAGCGCTTTGCCGCCGCGGCGGCGCCGCCGCTGGAGAGTGTCAAGGACGAGCCGCAGTGGGGCTGGGTGTCGGGGCGGCACCTCCTGGAGCGCCGCATCGACGAGGAGACGGCCCGCCTGGGCGGCTATATCCACCTCTGCCTGCGCAAGGCTGAACGCCGCATCCCGCCGGCGCTGCTGCGCGCCGAGTGCCGCCTGGCCGAGCTG
This sequence comes from Verrucomicrobiota bacterium, assembly GCA_019136035.1. Taxonomy (GTDB): domain Bacteria; phylum Verrucomicrobiota; class Lentisphaeria; order Oligosphaerales; family JAFGRS01; genus JAGVUW01. The sequence goes on from JAGVUW010000433.1 coordinate 5,625, forward strand.
GCCCAGATGGCCGCCAACAACAGCGACCGCATCGGCCGCAAGGAGCGCAAGAGCATCAAGGAAGAGATCACCGAGAGGCTCCTGCCGCAGATGCCGCCCCAGCTCAGCGGGGTGCCCTTCGCGGTCGACGCGGCCGACAACGTCCTCTACGTGGCCGCCACCAGCCAGGGCGTCCTGGATACGTTCCTCGGGCTCTTCTGCAAGGCCATCGGCTTCGAGCCGGTGCCGCTGACCCCTGAGGTCGTCGCCGGCGAGATGTTCAGCGTCTCCCCGGATGCGGTGCCGCCGCTGAACTTCTCGCCGGAGCTGCCGGACAGCCAGGCGAGCGGCACGCTGGGCCAGAATTTCCTGACCTGGCTGTGGTTCTACCAGGAGGAGCGCCAGGGCGTCCTGCCGCAGACCAAGCTCGGCGAGTTCAGCCTCCTGGTCGACGGCCCGCTGACCTTCGTTGCCGAGGGCCCGGGCGCCTACGAGTCGACCCTGCGCAAGGGCATCCCGACCATCAGTGCCGAGGCCAAGGCGGCCCTGACCGTCGGCAAGAAGCTGCGCCAGGCCAAGCTGGTGCTGGCGCGCGACCGCGGCGAGGAGTGGTCCGTGACTGTCGATGCCGACCAGTTCGTCTTCCGTGGCCTGAAGGTCCCCGAGGGCGAGGCCATGGATCCCGGCAGCATCTTCGAGGAGCGCATGGGCCACCTGTACACCTTCCAGAAGGTCTTCTTTGCGCTCTTCCAGCGTTTTTTGCAGGAATTTCGCGAGCCGGAGAAGGTGCGTGCTTTCCAGGAGAAGGCGAAGCACTGGGTTCGCGAGCGCGACGGCAAGTAGTCGGTAGTGGGTGTGGTCCGGCGGCGCGGTGTCGTCGGTCCTGGTGACTGCGAGGCATGGCGATGGCGACGATGGCCTTCGGTCTGGCGCGGCGGGTGATCACGCCGCGGGTGCCGGTGAGTCTGGCGGGGTACTTCACGCTGAGGCCGTGGACGCATGTCCTGGACGACCTCCTGGTGCAGGCCCTGGCGGTGCGCGGCGCGGCGGGCAATCTGGCGGTGCTGGTGCAGATCGACCTGGTCAGCACCTCGCCGGAGTTCACCGGCGGGGTACGTGCCGGCTGTGCGGACATCGCGGGCCTGCGTGCCGAGGACATCCTGTTCTCAGCGAGTCACACGCACACCGCCCCCGAGCTGCGCGGCGGCCGTGCCGGCGCCAACCCGGACTACACGCGCTGGGCCATCGAGCGCAGTATCGAGGCAGTACACGAGGCCGTGGCCGAGATGCGGCCGGGGAGCCTCGCCTACGGCTGCGCGCGCGACGACCGCTTCGCCTTCAATCGACGCTACTGGATGGCCGATGGGACGGTGATGACCAACCCGCCGCGGCGCGATCCGCGCATCAAGGGCCCCGAAGGCCTCACCGACCCCGAGATTCCCCTCCTGGCCTTCTGCGTCGACGGCCAGCCGCGCGTCCTCCTGGCCAACATCGCCAATCACCCGGACACCATCACCGGCTGCGGCGTCAGCGCCGACTGGCATGGTTTCGTGCGGCGGCGCCTGGAGTCGTCGCGGCCCGGGCTGCAGGTGGTGACCTTGACCGGCTGCGCCGGCAACCTGAACCACTTCGACCCGCATGGCCCTGACGAGCAGTCGGGCTACGACGCCGCCCGGCGCATCGGCGAGGGCTACGCCGCCTCGGTCCTGCCGGTGCTGGACCAGCTCCGCCCCCTCGCGGGCGATGACCTGCGCACCGCCGCGGCGGTCTTGACCGTCGGCCCGCGCGAGATCGACGAAGAGGCCCTGGCCGAAGCCCGCGACCACGCCGCGCGTTTCTCCTTCGATACCTCGAAGCAGCTCACCAGCGAGGACCTCGCTCAGCGCTCACCGGCGGCGCTGAAGTACTTTGCGGATGCCCTCCTGGCCCTGGCCGCGGACCGCCGTGACCGGCACTTCGAGATCCACGCCCTGCGCCTGGGCCCGGCGGTCCTGGTGAGCCTCCCCGGCGAGCCCTTCACCGAGCACGGCCTGTACATCCGCAAGGAGCTCCTGGCGGGGGTGCCGGCGCTGGTGGCCTCGCTCGGCGACGGCCGCGCCGTGTACATACCGAACCGCGAGAACTACGGCCGCGGCGGCTACGAGACCATGCCGCGGTCGAGTCCGTACTCGATGGCCACCGGCGAGATCCTCCGCAGCGGTGTCCGCGATCTCCTGGCGGGGATCATGTGAACGAGCGATCGGGGTGGGGTGCGGTCGGCGTCTTGTCGCAGGCCTTCAGCCTGCGAGACGGAACGACCGATTCCCCAGGGCGTTGCCCGGGCTGATGAAGGATGCCCTTTCAGGGCGCCGGACCGGATGCCGCCGCGGCCTGAAGGCGCGCTGCACGCTTCCGGCCGAGGCCGGAACTCTGGCGGGGAAGGCTCCGCAGACGATGTCTTGCGTTGGTCCATCCGGCGCCTCCGCGCCGGGACATGCGCAGGGATGCGCATGCCACCTCCCATCCGGCGCCTCCGCGCCGGGACATGCGCAGGGATGCGCATGCCACCTCCCGGCCGGCACCCGTGTGCCGGCGGAGCGGCTGTAGAGAGTGATCGGGCCAGGACCGGCGGCAGGGGAAGGCGTCACGCTGCCGGCATGGCCCACGGGACAGACATACGATGCGCACCTACGTCATTACGGCCCTGATGCTCGGCCTGAGCAACGTCTTCATGATCTTCGCCTGGTATGGCCACCTGCGCAACCTCTCGGCGCGGCCGTGGCTGCTTGCGGCGCTGGCGAGCTGGGGGGTGGCCCTCTTCGAGTACCTCATTCAGGTACCGGCCAACCGCATCGGCCACCAGGTGATGAATGTCGGCGAGCTGAAGATCCTGCAGGAGGCCATCACCCTGACCGTCTTCGTGCCGTTCTCGGTCTTCTACATGAAAGAACGGCTGACGATGGACTACCTCTGGGCCGGCCTCTGCATCCTCGGCGCGGTCTTCTTCCTCTTCCGCTCGCGGCTGATGGGCGCCTGAGCGAGGGCGGCGACGACCTCCTCGACCGGCAGGCCGACGACGGTGCTGTAGAGCCCGTCGATGGCCGCGACGACCCTATCGCCGTGCTCCTGGATGCCATAGGCGCCGGCCTTGTCGAGGGTGTT
>JAGVUW010000774.1 GCA_019136035.1 Verrucomicrobiota bacterium
TCGGAGGTCGGAGTTCGGAGGTCGGAGGTCGGAGGTCGGAGGTCTGAGGTCAGAGGTCGGAGGTCTGAGGTCGGAGGTCAGAGGTCGGAGGTCAGAGGTCGGAGGTCAGAGGTCGGAGGTCAGAGGTCGGAGGTCAGAGGTCGGAGGTCAGAGGTCAGAGGTCGGAGGTCAGAGGTCGGAGGTCGGAGGTCGGAGGTCGGAGGTCGGAGGTCGGAGGTCGGAGGTCGGAGGGCCGTCTGGCTCCCTCCGGCGTTGGGCGTTTGCACTCCCGCGGCTCCGGCCTCGGGCCGCGGGGCTCTGGCCGGGGCGCGTGCGTGCCGCTATAGTCACCGGCCGTGTCGGGCGTCGTCGCCCGTGGCTGTCATGGCAGGCTGTCGTCATCAAGGAGATCTCCGACCATGTTCCGCAATCTCAGTCCTGGCGCCGTCGGCATCAGCGTACCCGCGGCCGAGGCCCTTGCGCTTGCCGCTGCGGCGGGCTTCGACGGCGTGGACCTCCTCGGCGGCCTGCCGCCGGGCGAGCTCCGGGACCTGTATGCGACGCACGGCCTGCGCGTCGGCGCCATGGGCCTGCCGGTCGAGTTCCGCACCGACCAGGCGGCCTTTGAGAAGGGCCTCGCGGCACTCCCGGCCGCCGCCGCGGCTGCCGCCGCGGTCGGCTGCAGCCGTTGTGCGACCTGGCTGAAGCCGGCCTCGGATGAGCTGCCCTACCTCGACAACTTCCGCCTGCACGCCCAGCGCCTGCGGGCGGTGGCCGAGATCCTTGCCGACCACGGCATCCGTCTTGGCCTGGAGTACGTCGGACCGAGGACCAGTCGCGACGGCCGGCGCTACGAGTTCATCCATACCCTGCCGCAGCTCCTCGAGCTCTGCGGCGCCATCGGCACCGGCAACACCGGCCTCCTGCTCGATAGCTGGCACTGGTACACCGCCCACGAGACCCTCGACGACCTCAAACGCCTCGACAACCGCCTGGTGGTGCAGGTCCACATCAACGACGCCCCGGCCGGCGTGCCCGTCGACGAGCAGCGCGACAATGTCCGCGACCTCCCCGGCGCCACCGGGGTCATCGACCTCGCCGGCTTCCTCGGCGCCCTGTCGGGCATGGGCTACGACGGCCCGGTCACCCCGGAGCCCTTCCGCGCTGACCTGCGCCAGTCCCCGCCGGCCACGGTGGCGCGCCAGGTCAACTCGGCCCTGACCAAGGTCTGGCACGCGGCACGCCTCCCGGTCTGAAGCGGGGCAGGGGATGGGCTGAGGGAGAACGAAGGCGGAAGAGACTCCAGTCTGGAAGGGCGCTTCGCGGGTCGTTCCCTGTCGAACGAGGCCCTGACGGAGGAGGCGGCGCGTGAGCATTGCATCCCTGATCGGCGGACTGTCCCGCTGGGTTCCTGAAGGCGAACTCAAGGGCACCGCGCGGCTGTGCTACTACCTCCTGACCGGCAAGATCAACCGTCACCAGGTCACGGGTGAGCGCCTGCCCTTCACGCTGCGCTACCGGCCGTTGTCGCGGCTCTACTCGCTGCGCTTCGACAGGGGCCCCTGTGCCGGTCGGGCGCTCCTCTTCCCGCCCTTCTACGACCCCGTGCGGCATCCGAAGGAGATCACGGCGCCCTGGGCCTTCCTCTGGTTCGCCGGACTGGAAGTCCCGAGTTACTTCGCCGGCCCGCCGCTCTGCCCCGGCGACCTGGTCATCGACGCGGGTGCCTGTCCCGGTGACTACGCGATCCTGGCCGCCGACCGGGTCGGCCCCAGCGGCATCGTGATTGCCCTCGAGGCCGATCGGTACTCGGCGGCCTACCTGGAGCGCGTCCTGCGGCTGAACCACGCCGAGACTCGCGTCGTCGCCTCCGGCGCCGCCCTGGCGGCCTCCGCGGAGCCCGTGGCGATGTTCCCCGGTGAGGCGCCGGTCCCGGCGGTGACCTTCGATGGGCTTGTCGAACGCCACGACCCTCAGGGTCGCCGGCGGCACGTGCTGAAGATGGACATCGAGGGTCAGGAGACCGAGATCGTCCCCGCCGTGCTGGCCGGCCGGCACCGCCCCGACCTGTGGGTCATCGCGGCATACCACGCCGATCCCGAGGGCGGTCGCCCGACCTATGAGCGACTCATGCCGATGCTGGCCGCGGCCGGTTACACCTGCCAGGTCGGGGCGCACGCGCACACCGTCCTCTATGCCTGGCACGGCTGAGCCCCGCGGCCGGGTCGGGCGCGGGCGGACAGTGCCCTGGCGCGGATTGACCTGGCGCGGCAGAGCCCCGCGGCCGGGCGGGCGCGGGGCTCTGGGGGCCGTCACTTCTTGCGGATGTCGCCGTACTGGCGCAGGACGGCGTCGATGCCGTGATCCTTGAGCATGGCCAGGAGGGCCCGCACCGCCACGCCGATGCCATCCGGGCCGCTCCAGCCGCCGAACTGCCCGCCGCCCTTCATATGGCCTTCGACATCGAGGACGAGGGCCTCGGCGCCGAGGGCGCGGAGCTGGGCGTTGATGGCGGGGAGGCGCTGGGCGAGGTCGGCGGCGATGCGGTCATGGCCGGAGAGGCCGACGTCGACCGAGCCGAAGTGCCTGAGGGCCTCTTCATCGACGGCGATGGCCTTGGGGCAGGGCTCGGTGTAGTCCTTGATATGCATGAAGCCGAGGCAGCCGGCCTGGGCGACCTTGAGGTACTCGTCGAAGCCGTCGTAGCCCTGCACGTGCATGTTGGCGGCGTCGGGGTTGACGAGGAGGTACGGGTTGTTGATATCCTTGACCAGGCGCAGCATGCGGTCGCTGTTGGAGCCGATGAGGTTGGGCTCGGGCTCGAGGAGGTAGATCACGCCGGCCTTCTGGCAGGCCGCGGTCATGGCCCCGAGGCGGTCGACTGCCTCGCGGTAGTACGGCTCCGGGTCGGCGCCGCGCGGCGGGTAGAACGAGAAGGCGCGCAGGAACTTCGCCTCGCAGAGGTGGGCCACCTCGATCGCCTTCTGCAGGAACTCCATGTGCTGCGCGTGGGTGCGGTACGGCGCGGCATTGCCGTCGCTGACGTCGGCCAGCTTGACCTTGCCGACAGCGGTGCCGATGCAGCCGATGCGGAAGCCGAGCTCACGGCTGCGCGCGGCGATGGCCTTGACCTTGGCTGGCGGCAGGGCGACGATGTTGGCATTGGCGCCGGTCTCCGGGTCGAAGACGAAGCGCGGCGTCCAGTACTTCAGGCCGAGGGCCTGGCCGACGAGGAGCTGCTGCTCGAGGTCCTTGCGGTCCTCGACCGGGACGCTCTCATCGAGAAAGGCCGAGAGGATGACAGTCTTGTCGGTCATGGTGGATCTCCTTGGTTGTGGCGACGATGGTCGCAGGGCGCCCTCTCGATCACGCGCCATGGGTTCTGGAGCGCGAGTGTCCACAGACGCGAATGCGTCTCACGAGCCGTCACGGCGTCGGCAGTCCCACCGCGCGATCGTTCATACCAGCCCGAAGAGCGTCTTCGGGCGCTCGTAGCAGAGGCTCGTCACGAGGCGCTCGGCGAGGCGCAGCGGCATCTGGCCGCGGTCGACCATGGCGCCGACCACGTCGGCCAGGGTGCGCCGGAACATCTCGTGGCGGCTGCCGTACGACATCACCTTGCGCGAGTCTGAGACCATCCCGGCGAGGTTCATCAGGGCGTCGACGCTGCCGATGTACTCCAACTGGCGCTTCATGCCGATCCAGGAGTCGTTCAGCCACCAGGCCACGCCGAGGTTGACCTTGGCGCCGTAGGCGCGCGTGAGCTGCGCCAGGGTGCCGGTGTGCACCGGGTTGAGGTGGTACAGGACGATCTGCAGGCGGTCGTCAAAGCGGTTCAGGAGCGGGTTGAGCGGCCGCAGCAGCTCGGTGGCGTGGTCGGAGACGTCGCCGCCGGTGTCGGGGCCGAGGTCCTGGCGGAGGCGCTCGCGGACGTCGCGCACGGCGCCCATATGGAGCTGGAAGACCCAGCCCTTGGCGGCGTCCATCTCGGCGACCTCATTAAGGATATAGGACATGAAGCCGACGCACTCGGCGGGGCTCAGCGCCTGCGCCCGGCGGGCCTTGCAGAAGGCCGCGTCGGCGTCGGTCTCGGTGACCTGGTAGCCGTAGGGGACCTCGACGCCGTGGTCGCTGGCCACGCAGCGGTTCTCGGCGAAGAAGTCGTGGGTCACCTGGAGGGCCGCGACGAGGTCGCGGACATGCTCGAAGCGCCCGTTGACGCGCTGTTCCAGGCGGGCGATGTAGTCACGCCAGTCGGGCTTGTAGATGGCCATGGCGCGGTCGGGTCGGAAGGTCGGTCGGACGACGCCGGCGAGGGGCGAGGACTGCAGCCGGCGGTGGTGCTCGAGGGAGTCGACCGGGTCGTCGGTCGAGCACATCGCCTCGACGCCCATGGCGCGGATGAGGGCCTGCTGGCTCATGCCGGGCGTGGCCAGGGCGGCGCGGGTGCGCTCCCAGATCGCCTCGGCGCTGTCGCGGTCGATGGTCGCCTCGATGCCGAAGCGCCGTTTCAGGTCGAGGTGGACCCACTCGTAGGTCGGGTTGCCGACGAGGTCGGGGAAGGCCTCGGCGAGGGCCATCCACTTGTCGTGGTTGTCGGCCGTTCCGGTGAGGAGCCGTTCGGGCACGCCGCGTTTGCGCAGGCACTCCCAGACGTAGTGGTCGGTCGCGGCCTCGGCCTCCCAGATATCGGTGAAATGGCGGTTGTCGGCGAGGGCGCGGACATCGGCGTGGTTGTGGGCGTCGATGATCGGCAGGGCGCGCACGCCCTCGTAGAGTCCGACGGCGGTGTCGCCGCTCAGGAGGTAGCGGTCGTCAAGGAAGGCCATGGCGTGGTCCTTTCAGCGGCCGCCACGGCGCCGTCGCTCGCGCGTGCGGGCGGCGCCGTGGCGGGCGGGGGTGCGGTCAGGCCCGGAGGCGTGTTTCTCAGTAGGCGACCTTGACGATCTGGCGGCTGGCGGCGCTCTCCAGGCAGGCCAGGACGATGGCCAGGGCCTTGAGGCCCTCCTTGCCGCTGATCTCCGGCTCGACGTCGTCGAGGACCGCGTCGATGAAGGCATCCGGGATGCCGCTGGGGAGCTGCGCCTCGTTGGTCGAGACGCCGCCGACCTTGTACTGGGCCATCTCGCCGTTGCGCAGCATGACCTCGACCGGGAACTCCGGGTTGGCG
>JAGVUW010000787.1 GCA_019136035.1 Verrucomicrobiota bacterium
CGCTTGAGCTTGCGGATCTGACGCTCGAACTCGACCGGGTCGTACTGATGCAGGCTCTGCACCGGCGCCGAGGGCGGGTCCTGAACCCGGTAGATCACCGGGATGTCGTGCCGCAGCGAGTACTCGGCCGTCAGGCGGTTGGCCAGGACCATCATCTCGCTGACCAGACGGCGCGACGGCGAGAGCGGGTCGAGGACCTTGACCGTCACCCGGCCGCCCTGCACCCGTATCTTCGTCTCCGGGCGCGCCAGGGTGAAGCCGCCGGCCGCCTCGCGTGCCGCGGTCAGGCCCTCGCCGAGGGCCCGCAGCCGGCGCAGGGCCAGGGCGAGGCTGCTGTCCTCGCCGCCGGCCAGGATGGCGTCGGCCTGGTCGTAGGTCAGGCGGTGGTCGATGCGCACCTGCGAGCCGGCGAAGGACCACTCCTCGAGGGAGCCGTCGGCGGCGAAGACCACCCGGAAGCTGAGGGCAGCGCGCAGACCGCCGGCCGCCAGGCTGGCCAGGTCACAGCCGAGACGCTCGGGGAACATGGTCACGGTCGTCGTCGGCAGATACAGCGACAGCGGCCGGTCCATCGCGGCCTGGTCCAGGATGTCGCCCTTGGTCACGAAGTGCGCCGGGTCGGCGATGTGGATGCCGACGATGGTCCGCTCGCCGTCGAAGGCCACCGAGAGGGCGTCGTCGATCTCGCGGGTGTCCTCGTCGTCGATGCTGAAAGTCTCGGCGCCGCTGAGGTCACGGCGCCGGGCGTCGGCCTGGTACGGCTCCAGGGCCGCCGCCTGGGCCAGCACCGCGACCGAGAAGCCGGCGTGGATGCCATTGACGAGGAGGAACGGGTCGGCATCGGCCGGGAGGCTGCCGGTGCGCGTCAGCAGCTCGAGGGCCACCTGGCGGGTGGTGCGGCGGCTGCCGGCGACCTCGGCCAGGCTGTTGACGGCCTCGGAGTTGTGCCCCGCCAGGAGGTAGTCGCGCGTCTGCCGCACGAAGTCCTGCAGGTCCTCCGGGACCGCCACGCGCTCCTGGCTGTTGCGGCCGGTGACCTCGCGCAGCCAGGCCAGGGCCTTCTCGCGGACCTGAGCCCGCTGCGCCCGGCGCTCCTTCAGCGCCTCGACCTCGGCCGCCTCGGCGGCGCTGCGGACGCTGAACTCCAGGCCCTGCCGGCGGAAGCGCACCGGGTCGGCGACCAGGCAGCGCGCCAGGGCCGAGACGCGGACCGGCGTGACACCGCCGAAGTACTCGCGGGCCATGTCGGCCAGGGGCACCGTCTGCCCGGCCAGGGGCTGCAGGCTCTCCCAGAGCAGCTCGACATCGACCTCGGACATGGCTGCATCGAGGCGTGCCTGCAGGGCCTGCAGGTCGCGGGCCGGGTCACTCCCGGCCACGCCGTGAACCGCCACCACCTGCCGCTCGGTGGCGCGCTCGTGACGGCCACCCGCCACCAGGACCTGCAGGCGGTTCTGCTGCTGACGCAGGACCACCCCCAGGACCGGGGTGTTGCTGCCGAGGTAGTCAATGATGCGGTTCTCTAGATCCATGCAAGGACAAACCCTGATTCGCGACTGCTGGGGACAGGCCCGCCGACGCACGGCCGTCGCCACGGCACGTCAGAGCTCCCGATCACCGCGGCGACAGGCGCCGTCGGCCCGGTGCTTCACAGCTCGTAGTAGGTGTAGCCGCGCAGGCCGTTCTGGTAGACCTCGAGGATCTCACGGCGGTCGCGCGGGGTGATCACGCCGGAGCGCACCGCCCGCTCGGCCTTGAGGCGCATCATGTCCGCCATCAGCTTCGGGTCGTACTCGACGTAGGCCAGGACGTCGGCGACGCTGTCGCCCTCGATCTCACGCGAGAACTCGACCTCGCCGTCGCCGTTGCAGCGCACCGTGACGACATGCGTGTCGCCGAGCAGGTTGTGCAGGTCCCCCAGGGTCTCCTGGTAGGCGCCGACCAGGAAGGCCCCCAGGACGTAGTCCTCGCCGGCCTTGAGGGGGTGCAGCGGCAGGCTGCCCTTGACGTCGTGAAGGTCGATGAAGCGGTCGATCTTGCCATCGCAGTCGCAGGTGATATCCGAGAGGATGGCCTGACGCGTCGGGCGCTCGCCGAGGCGGTGGATCGGCATGATCGGGAAGAGCTGGTCGATCGCCCAGGCGTCGGGGAGGCTCTGGAAGACGCTGAAGTTGGCGTAGTAGATGTCGGTCAGGGCATCCGCCAGACCGGCCAGCTCCTCGGGCACATAGCGGCGGTTCGGCACCAGCCCGCCGATCTCCGAGAGGATCGTCCAGAAGAGCTGCTCGGCCACGGCACGCTGGCGCAGCGAGATGCCGCCATGCTCGAAACGGGCCCGAACCTCGTCGCGGTAGTACAGCAGGTCGTGCAGGCACTCCTGCGCGTTCTTCACCGTCAGGTCGTCGCGGACCTGCATCATGTTCTTCAGCAGCTCGTGCTCCTCGTGAGGCTCATTGCCGGTTCGCTCTGAGATGCGGAATTCGTTGGTGTCGAGGATGTTGAAGATGAGCACCGAGTAGTACGCCACGAGCGCCCGGCCGGACTCGCTGATGAGTGTCGGGTGCGGTATGCCCTGCTCGTCGCAGGTGCTCATGACCACCTCGACGATATCCGAGCAGTACTCGCTGATGGTGTAGTTGCGGCTGCTGCCGAAGTTGGTGTGCGAGCCGTCGTAGTCGACGGCCAGGCCGCCGCCGACGTCCAGCAGTCGGCGCGCCCTCCTGGACCAGCCCGGTGTAGACCCGGCAGGCCTCGCCGACGCCGCGCCGGATGTCGCGGATGTTCGGCAGTTGGGATCCGAGGTGGTAGTGCAGGAGCTGCAGGCAGTCGAGCATCTCGGCCTGGCGCAGTTGGTCGACGACATCGATGAGCTGCGCCGCATTCAGCCCGAAGACACTGCGGTCGCCGCCGGAGTCATTCCAGTGGCCGCTGGCCCGCGTCGTCGGCTTCATGCGCACCCCGATGCGCGGCCGTACCCCCAGCGCCGCGGCCCGCCGCAGGATCAGCGGCAGCTCACCAGGCATCTCCAGGACCAGGACCGTGCGCACGCCCATCTTCTGGCCGTACAGGGCCAGGTCCACGAACTCCTCGTCCTTGTAGCCGTTGCAGACCAGGAAGGCCTCCGGGTCGTCGAGGTACGCCAGGGCCGCGATCAGCTCGGCCTTGCTGCCGGCCTCCAGGCCGTGGTGGTAGCGCTTGCCGAACCGCGTGATCTCCTCGATGACCTGCTGCTGCTGGTTGACCTTGATCGGATAGACGCCGCGGTACTCGCCGCGATAGCCGGCATCGCGGATGGCATTGTGGAACTCGGTGTTGACCATGGCGATGCGGGTGTCGAGGATGTCGCCGAAGCGCAACAGCACCGGCAGACCCAGCCCGCGCGCCTTCAGACCCGCCACCACGTCCATCAGGCTGATGGTGCAGGTGCCTTCCTCACCGTGCAGCGTCACCTCGACTTCGCCGCTGTCGGTGTTGACACCGTAGTAGCCCGAGCCCCACTCGCGGATACCATAGAGATCCGCCGACCTCTCGCAGGTCCAGCGCTCGATGGAGGATGTCCTGGTAGGCATTGACGTCCTGAACTCCAAGGCGGCCCCGCCCGTCGACGCGACGGCCTGCCGCTACTGCATTGCCTTCCTGCCGCCGCCGTCTTCCCGGTGCGGCGGCCGTGCCGTCTCGTCGTGGCCCCTCATCGGCCGCGGCGCCCACAGGACGCATCGCGTCGTGACGCGATGTCTCCGCCTGTTCCAGCCGGCGCGCCGCGCCAGTCACACCCCGAACGCCCGCGGCGCCCGGGAAGGGCACGGACCGCACCGCGCACTTCCCTGAACGGGGACCGGCGAGCGGTGCCCCCTTCGGCTCCGCCGCCATGCCTCAGCGCGGCGGCTTACGCCAGGCGCGCCGCGGCTTCTGGTCCTCGTCGTCAGCCCACGTCCCCTCGTCAGCCTCGGGCTCGTCGTCGCCCTCTTCCTCCTCCTCGTCCTCGTCCCAGTCCTCTTCCTCCTCGTCCTCGAGCTCCTCGTCCTCGACGGCGTCCTCGATCTCGGGGGCGTCGTCATCGTCATCGCTGTCGGCCTCGACCGGGGTGAAATCGCTCGCCTCCAGGACCTCGTTGCNNGCCGTACTCGTCCTCGGTGAGGACGCCATGCGCCTCGACCTCTTCATCCATGTACTTCATCAGGCGCTGAACCATGGCCCGATCGGTGACGAGGTACTCGTTTTCGTCGTGGCTGTAGAGGGTTACCGCCACGACCTCGTCACGCATGTCCCACTCGGTCGGCGCCACCACGCCCCGAACCGTAACCTGCCGCTTTCCCTTGGCGGTGTTCTTCCGCTGCATACCCGGCCACTCCTCTGCGCAGGTTCCCTGTGTCGCCTGTCTCCGGGGAGATCCCGTCTGGGGCACGATGGCGGTGCCGCGTCAGCGCCGGTCACGCCGTCTGGCGCGCCCAGTCCTGCGGCCCCCGCCGGGGCCACGCCGCCGGGTCCACGCGCTGTCGTCCGTGAACCGGCGCCAACATACCGCGCCGTCAGGCTTTTCCAACCCCCTTCAGAAGCGCCGCGGCCTCCTCCAGAAACAGCGCCTCGGAGAAACGCCCGGGCTCGCCCTCATGCCAGCCGCGGAGCATGCCCGCGTCGTCGATCTGGACGAAGGGTATGGCGGTGCGACCGGTGGCCTTCTGCAGGCGCTCGGCGGCAGCCGCGTCGGCGTCGATGTCGATCTCGGTGAAGGGTACGCCGCGGCCCAGAAAGACGCGCTTGAGGCGGTGGCAGTCCGGGCACCACGTCGTCGAATACACCACGAGCCGGTGACAGCTCAGGTCCTGCCAGGTCATGGTTGTGATCCTCTCGTTGAGGCACCCAAGTCCAGATCGGGATCGCTACCGGGATCAAACGGGCAGAAGGCATGGCACAGTGATTGCACGCCAGCCAGCCGATGCCGCTCTGGCACATGGACACCGCCGGCGCCCGACGGTTCCGCCGCCGGCCGCGCCGGCGGCACGCCGGCGCCACGACACAACCACCGCGCCGCGGGTGCTCGGCAGCCTCCCGCGGCGCGGCGCGCTGACCGCCGTCAATGGCGGCCGTGGCGCGGTCGACTCAGGCGAAGCGGACTTCGCGTCCCTCACGCGCCGACTGGTAGATGCCCAGGATCAGCTCGACCGAGCGCCGGGCCTCACGGCCCGAGACCATCGGCTCGGTGTCCGTCAGGATCGCGCGGCTTAGATTCTCGATCTGCTCGCGGTGCCCCTCGATCGAAATCGCCGCCGGATCACCGGCGCCGCCGAGGTCGCCGTGCAGCTCGGAAAGGGCCGCCGCGTCGGCCATGTCGTTGGGCTCGTCGGCCGTCAGCACCCAGCGCTCGACGCGCTCGTCGACCAACACCACCGAGCCGCCCGTGCCGCAGATCTCCAGGCGCCGCGGGAAGCCCGGCGCCGCACCCGTGGTGACCAGAATCGTCGCCAGAGCGCCGTTCCGGAAACGCACCACCGCCGCGGCCGTGTCCTCGACCTCGATGTTCTTGTGCGCCAGGACATCCGTATAGGCCATCACCGACGCCGGCTCGCCCATGAAGTGCAGCAGCAGATCGACGATGTGGATGCTCTGATTCATCAGGGCGCCGCCACCGTCGAGCTTCCAGGTGCCCCGCCAGGGCGAGGCGTCGTAGTACTCCTGATTCCGGTACCACGGGACCTGCACGTTGGCCATCACCAGCTTGCCCAGACGGCCCGCCTCGATGGCATCGTGGACCCGCCGCACACTGCCGACCGTGCGCGCCTGAAAGACGCAGCCCAGACGCACATGGGCCCGCCGCGCCGCCTCGATGATGCTGTCGACACGCTCCAGCGTCACCTCAAGCGGCTTCTCGCAGAGAAGGTGCTTCCCCGCCGCCGCCGCCGGCAGCGCGACGTCGGCACGCAGGCCGCTCGGCGTCGCCAGGGTCACCGCGTCAATGTCGCGACGCGCCAGAAATGCCTCCAGGTCGCTCTCCCAGGCCACGCCGAAGTCGCGACCGAAGGCCGCGGCACGCTCGGGAACGACGTCGTGAACCGCCACCAGCTCGGAGTTGCTGGAGGCACGCAGGGCCTCGGCATGAACCCGGGCGATCATGCCGGTGCCGATAATCCCGTAACGCACGCAGGGACGTTGCTTGTCGGTCATAGGGGACTCCTGCTCCTGACTCAGACCAGTGACGACGCCTGCAGGGCCACCTTGCGATAGGCCGCCGCGTACTCTTCGATGATCGCCGGACGGTCGTGCTTGAACCACGGCACCCCGATGATCATCTGGCCGCTGCGCTCGGACACCGGCAGCGTCCCCGGGCCCTGGCGGACGTCGCGATCGGTCCACGACACCGCCGTCGGCTTGCCGGTGCCGAACAGGTCGGCGTAGTGGAAGACGTTGTGCGTGTGCAGCGGGTAGTTCGCCCCCGGGGTCGCGAAGGCCACGCCCTCGGCCCGCACCGCCTCGGCGAACTTGGCGCACGGCAGACCGTTGAGCTCCTCGGCCCGGTACAGCCCGCGCGCGAAGTACCAGCCGCCCATGGTCGAGCCGGAGCCCGCCGGCGGACGGTGCGCCTTGATCCCCGGGACGCCCTCGAGGAGGTCCCAGAAGCGGTCCATCGCGCGCTGGATCTCGGCAATCCGCGACGGGTAGTGGCGCAACTGCACCCGGCCCATCGCCGACGAGAGCTGGTGCATGCGATGCTTGAAGCCGCCCAGCGGAATCCCCGAGAACTGCTGCAGCGACTGGTCCGTGATCTGCTGGTCCGGCGGGTTGTAATTGCTCGGCGCCCCGGTGCGCTCGTAGTGACCGTAGGCAATGCAGCGCTCATAGAGCTCACGCGATGAGGTCACCATGATCCCGGCTTCGCCAATCGCCAGGCTCTTGCCCGACATCAGCGACATCGCCCCGATGTCGCCGATGGTGCCGCACAGGCGGCCCTTGTAAAGGCTGCCTTGGGCGTGCGAGACGTCCTCGATGACCTTGACCTTGTGACGCCGCGCAATCGCCATGATCGCATCCATGTCCGCCGGGTAGCCGGCGTAGTGGACCGCGATGATCGCCTTCGTCCGCGGCCCGATGCGGTGCTCGATGTCGGCCGGGTCAATGCAGAGGCTGTCCGGGTCAATGTCGGCGAAATGCACCGCCGCACCCAGCGCCTGCGCCGGCGCCGCGCTCGCCCAGTAGGTCACACTCGGACAGATCACCTCGTCGCCCGCACCCACGCCGCAGGCCCACATCGCCGCCCGCAGACTCTCGGTGCCGTTCGGGTAGCCCAGCGCGTGCGGCACGCCCATCCAGGCCGCGAACTCCTTCTCGAACTCCTTGGTCACGTCCGTGCCGCTCATGCCGCCACGACGCAGGACCGTCAACACCGCCTCTTCGTCCTCGGCGGTCACAATCGGCCAGCGAAAGACGTCACCGGCATCCGCCGTGACTGCCTTCGGACCGCCACGCAACGCCAACGCCTGCCTGCAGATGTCGTCCATACCCATGATCGCGACCCCCTATGCTGTGTGCCGTCAACCCCGCACTCAACGCCGCGCGCCGGCGCGCCCATTCCAGCCTCCCGGCGACGGCTACCCATCGGCAGCCCCCCGCACCTGGCCAACCCGCGGCTCCGCCCGGGAGAAGCCCGAGCGCCCACCGCCCCACAGCAACTTGCCTGCCAAGTCCCCGGAATGCCGCGGCCGCGGCGGCTCACGTAGGGCCGCGGCGCCGTCCGTGGACCGCCCGGGCGCCGTCCCCCGGCGCCCCGACGAGAGGAGGCCTGCGCACCCGTGCGCCCAGGGCTGATCGAGGATCGCGTCCGCGCTCACCTGGTCACGCTCGAATGGAACCTCGCGTCGTTGTGCTGTCGATGCCGTTGCGGCTCGTGGACGCATTCGCGTCTGTGGACACTCGCGCTCCACAGCGATGGCGAGCGATGGCTCGCCTTGCCATGTCCGGCACCCGTGCGCCCAGGGCTGATCGAGGATCGCGTCCGCGCTCACCTGGTCACCCTGAAGGGGTGCCAGATCGTAGCCGGGGGTCGCGCGTAGCACGACCCCCGGAACCGCGAACCCACACACCACGCACCCTGAAGGGGTGCCAGAACCGGACCCTCAAACCGCCTTGCCGTATGCAGTGCCCAGCTTGACAAAAAACTGTCACGACGCCAGATTTCCGGCATGACGGCACCCGCGACAGCCCAGGACGTGATCCTCCTCAGCAGCGGCTTCATCCCGCCCGCCCTCGAGGCCCTGCGCCGGCGCTGGCGGGTCATCGACATCGAGTCGCAGCGCGAGGCCCTGGCCTACCTCCGCGGCATGGCCGAGCTGCCGCTGGCGGTCTGCATCGGCCGGGCTCTGGATGTCGGCGATGACCTGGATGCCTGGCAGATGCTGGCCGCGGTGCAGTCGGATGCCCCGGGCGTGCCCGTGATCATCAGCACGCGCCAGACCTCGCCGAAGGTCGTTGTCGACCTGGTCAAGCACGGCGCCTTCGACTACGTGCTCGAGCCGCAGCGCCGGCAGGACTCCGAGGAGGAGGGCCGCTACATCGAGGACCTCGTCTTCGCGCTGAGCCGCGCCGTGCGCTGGCGCCGGGTGCTTCTTGAGAACGCCCAGCTCAAGCGCAACCTGGCCCTGCACAGCCCGGCGGTGGGCCTGGTGGGCCAGTCGCGGGCCATGCGGCGGGTCCTCGATCTGGCGCGCAAGGTCGCTCCGACCGAGGCCACCGTCCTGATCACCGGCGAGTCCGGCACCGGCAAGGAGCTGGCGGCGCGGGCGGTGCACGACCTCTCGGCGCACGCCCGCGGCCCCTTCGTGGCCCTGAACTGCGGGGCCTTCTCGGAGACCCTCATCGCTTCGGAGCTCTTCGGCCATGTCAAGGGCGCCTTCACCGGCGCCGACAGCGACCGCCCCGGCCTCATCCGCGAGGCCGCCGGCGGGACGCTCTTTCTCGACGAGATCAGCACCATCCCGCACAGCTTCCAGGTCATGCTTCTGCGGGTCCTGGAGCAGCGCCGGGCCCGCCCTGTGGGCGGCACGGGCACCTACGAGGTGGGCTGCCGCTTCATCGCCGCGGCCAACCGCGACCTGCAGGAGCTGGTCGCCGCCGGGAGCTTCCGCGCCGACCTCTTCTACCGCCTCCATGTCTTCGCCCTGGAGATGCCGCCGCTGCGCGAACGCCGCGAGGATATCCCCCTCCTGGCCGACCACTTCGTCCGCCTGGCCAACACCACCTACGGCCGCACCATCCGCGGCCT
>JAGVUW010000761.1 GCA_019136035.1 Verrucomicrobiota bacterium
GGCCCTGACGCCGTCCGAGTTCCGCCGGCTGCACCGTGCCGCCCGCGTCATGGGCCTGGATGTCCTGAGCGAGGTCCACGACGCGGCCGAACTCGAGACCGTCCTGGCCGCCGGGGCCGAGATCGTCGGCGTCAACAGCCGCGACCTGCGCACCTTCGTCACCGACCTCGATGCCGCCCTCGGCCTCCTCGGGCGCATACCCTCGGGCATCCTGCGCGTCGCCGAGAGCGGCATCCGC
Source organism: Verrucomicrobiota bacterium (assembly GCA_019136035.1). Taxonomy (GTDB): domain Bacteria; phylum Verrucomicrobiota; class Lentisphaeria; order Oligosphaerales; family JAFGRS01; genus JAGVUW01. The sequence goes on from JAGVUW010000761.1 coordinate 239, forward strand.
TGCGGCGCCGACCTGGCGCGACTGCAGTCGGCCGGCGCCGATGCCTTCCTCATTGGCGAGGCCCTGATGCGCGCGGCGCACCCGGGCGAAGCCCTCAGGGCGCTCCTCGACGACGCCACCGCCGCGGGTATGGGAGCGCGCCGGCCATGACGCTCCTCGTCAAGATCTGCGGCCTGACCCGTCCGGCCGATGTCGAGGCGGCCATCGCCGCCGGCGCCGACTGCCTCGGCTTCGTCCTGGCACCGGAGTCGCCGCGCTGCGTCTCGCTGGCGCAGCTCCGCGACCTCACCGCGGGGGTCCCATCCGGCATCCGCCGGGTTGGCGTTGTCGTCAATGCCAACCGCGACTTCCTGACGGCGGCGGTCGCGGCCGGCGGCCTCGACGCGGTGCAGTTCCACGGCGACGAGACCGCCGAGGCCCTGCGGGCCTTCACCGCGACGACGGCCTGGCAGGCCGTGGCCCTGCGCACCCCCGCCGATGTCGACGCCGCCGCCGGCAGCCCGGCGGCCATGGTCGTCGCTGACGCCGCCGCGCCCGGCCGCCGCGGCGGCACGGGGACACTCTGCGACTGGGGCCTCGCCGCCGCCCTGGCGCGCCGGCGGGCCGTCGTCCTCGCCGGCGGCCTGCGGCCTGAGAATGTGGCCGACGCCATCGCCGCCGTGCGGCCCTACGGCGTCGACGTCAGCAGCGGCATCGAGTCCAGCCCGGGCTGCAAAGACCCCACACGACTGCGCGACTTCATCGCTATCGCCCGCGCGGCGGCGGCAGCCGCCGGGACCGCCAGCGACGGCACGTCACGAGGGAGAATCCAACCATGACACCCACAGGTCACTACGGCATCTACGGCGGCCAGTACGTCGCCGAGACCCTCATGCCGGCACTCCAGGAACTCACCGCGGTCTTCGAGGCCAGCCGCACCGACCCGGCCTTCCTGGCGGAATTCCACGGCCTCCTGCGCGACTACGTCGGCCGCGAATCCCCGCTCTACCTGGCGCGGCGCCTCACCGAGCACTGCGGCGGCGCCCGGGTCTACCTCAAACGCGAAGACCTCAATCACACGGGCGCCCACAAGATCAACAACACCCTCGGACAGGGCCTCCTCGCCAGACGCATGCAGAAGCCGCGCCTCATCGCCGAAACCGGCGCCGGCATGCACGGCGTCGCTACCGCGACCGTCGCGGCATTGCTCGGGCTGCGCTGCGAGGTCTTCATGGGCTGCGAAGATATCGAACGGCAGGCGCCGAATGTCCAGCGCATGCAGGCCCTGGGCGCGACGGTCACGCCGGTGAGCAGCGGCACCGCGACCCTCAAGGACGCCATGAACGAGGCGCTCAGGAACTGGGTGGCGACCGTCCGCGATACCTTCTACGTCATCGGCACCGTCGCCGGCCCCCACCCCTACCCGGCCATGGTACGGTTCTTCCAGGCCGTCATCGGCGAGGAAGCCCGCCGGCAGATCCTCGAGAAGGAGGGCCGCCTCCCCGACGCGGTCATCGCCTGCGTCGGCGGCGGCAGCAATGCCATGGGCCTCTTCGCCGGCTTCATCGACGACCCCGCCGTCGGCCTGATCGGCGTCGAAGCCGGCGGCTATGGCCTGGCCACCGGCAAGCACGCCGCCAGCATCTGCGCCGGCAGCGTCGGCATCCTGCATGGCAACAAGACCTACCTCCTGCAGGATGACCAGGGACAGATCCGCAACACCCACTCGGTCTCGGCCGGCCTCGATTACCCCGGCGTCGGACCGGAACACGCCTACCTCCACGACTGCGGCCGGGCGACCTACTGCACCATCGACGACCGCGAGGCCATCGCCGCCTTCGACCTGCTCTGCCGCACCGAAGGCATCATCCCGGCCCTCGAGAGCGCCCACGCCCTCGCGGAGGCCATCCGGCGCGCTCCGACCATGCGCCCGGATCAGATCCTCGTCGTGAACCTCTCCGGTCGCGGCGACAAGGACATGGACAACGTCACCAAGGCCAGGGCCGCCCTGGCCGGGAAGCAGGGTGCTGCATGAACCGCATCGACGCCGCCTTCAAGGCCTGCCGCCGCGACCGCCGCAAGGCCCTCGTCGCCTTCCTCACTGCCGGCGATCCGGACCTGGATGCCACCGCCGAGATCGTCCCGGCCCTCGCCGCTGCCGGTGCCGACATTATCGAACTGGGCGTGCCCTTCTCGGACCCGATGGCCGACGGCCCGACCATCCAGGAGTCCAGCCAGCGCGCCCTCGCCACCGGGACCACCCTCGACGGCATCCTGGACTGCGTCCGGCGCCTGCGCCGGCAGACCCAGGTGCCGGTGGTGCTCTTCAGCTACTACAACGTCATCTTCCGGCACGGCCTGGACCGCCTGACCGCCGAGGCCGCCGCGGCCGGGGTCGATGGCCTCCTCCTGGTGGACGTCCCCCTGGAGGAACTCGACGAGGTCAGGCCGTCCTGCCGTCAGGCCGGCCTGCCCCTCATCCGCCTGGTGGCGCCGACCACGCCCCCCGAGCGCATCGAGCGCATCTGCCGCGATGCCGAGGGCTTCGTCTACTGTATTACGGTCACCGGCGTCACCGGGGCCCGGGCGGCACTGCCGGCCGACCTGGAGGCGGAACTCGCCCGCGCCCGCGCGGCCAGCCCGGTCCCGGTGGTCGCCGGCTTCGGCATCGCCTCGCCCGAGATGGCCCGCACCGTCGCGGCCCATGCCGATGGCGTCGTCGTCGGCAGCGCCCTGGTCAAATGCCTGGCCGGCCCCGGCGGCCGCGCTGAGCGCATCGCCGCCGGCGCCGCCTTCATCGCCAGCCTGGCCGAGGCCCTGCGCCCGACCGGCGGCAACGCCTGAGGCCGCGCAACCCCGCCGCCGGCACGCGTGTCTGCCAGTGCTGTCTGCCCTCGGCGACAGCCAGAACGCCGCGGGCAAGCAGGTTCCGCCGCGCTGACGGTGAACCCGGTCCACGGGCGGCGCCGTGGACCTGCCAGGCAAGTGGGGTTCGCCGCGCCGACGGTGAACCGGGGCCACGGGCGGCGCCGTGGACCTGCTCGGAGCGCGCTGTTTGCTGTGCGCCGCGACGCGGCAGACGGCGCCTGAGGCTGTATGATACCAGGAAGGACCCGCAACGGCGGGTCGGACCTCTCCCGAAAGGACAGATGATGAGTGACTCGATCACCCTGCGGCCCGGCATCACCTGGGTCGGTTTCGTTGACTGGAATGTGCGCGATTTCCACGGCTACACCACCGACCGCGGTGCGACCTACAACGCCTACCTCGTGCAGGACGAGCGCACCGCCCTGATCGACACGGTCAAGGCACCCTTTGCGGAGCACCTCCTGCGCAACCTCGCGGCGCAGGTGGACCCCGCCACGGTGGCCTACGTCGTCTGCAACCACGCCGAGCCGGATCACTCCAGCGCCCTGCCGGCCGTCATGAAGGCCCTGCCCCAGGCCGAGGTCGTCTGCAATGCCAAGTGCCGCGCCGCCCTCGGGGAATACTTCGACACCCGCGACTGGCGCTTCAAGGTCATCCAGAGCGGCGAGAGCCTCTCGCTGGGTCGGCGCACGCTGACCTTCGTCGACACCCCGATGGTGCACTGGCCCGAGTCGATGGTCACCTACGTCCCCGAGGAGAAGCTGCTCTTCAGCATGGACGCCTTCGGCCAGCACTACTCCTCGGCGGCGCGTTTTGACGAAGCCCGCATCTACTACGCCAATATCGTCACGCCCTACGGCACACGCGTGGTCAAGACCCTTGAGGCCCTCGCCGGGCTGCCGCTGGAGATGGTTGCGCCGAGCCACGGCATCATCTGGCGCAGTCACCTCGGCGAAATCGTCAAGGCCTACCGCAACTGGTCGGTGTGCAAGCCCAAGGCGAAGGTCGTGGTGATGTACGACAGCATGTGGGGCAGCACCGGCCTGATGGCCCAGGCGATCTACGAGGGCGCCGCCCGACCCGGCGTCGAGGCCAAGATCATCGGCCTGCGCCAGAGCAACCTGACCCGCCTGGCCACCGAGATGCTCGACTGCGCCGCGGTCGCCTTCGGGTCAGCGACGCTCAATCAGGACATGATGCCGATGGCCGCCGCCGCCGTCAACTACATCGGCGGCCTGCGCTTCACCGGCCGCGATGCCTTCGCCTTCGGATCCTACGGCTGGGGCAAGGGCGGCGCCGAGAAGCTCGACGAGGCCCTCAAGGCCATGAAGTGGGAGGTCATGCGCGAGCCGATCAAGTCGAAGTTCCGGCCCGACGCGGCCTGCCTGGCCGAGTGCCGCGAGGCCGGCCGGGCCCTGGCCGAACGCGCCCAGGCCCGCGCCGCGGCCGCCGGCTACGAGAAGCTCCTCATCGATTGATGCCAACGCCGCCGGGCGCCGGGCCGCCGCCGCGACACGCAGGCGCGGCGCCCGGCGCCGCGGGCCGACGACAGACGACGGACGACAGACGACGGACGACAGACGACGGACGACAGACGACAGACTGCGACCGGCCGCGGCGCGGACGCCGCCCGCGATCGGCCGAAACAGCGCCCGACACGCGGGCCGAACGACGCCGGCCAGGACCGCTGACACGACGATGAAGCCACCCCCCAATCACGACGACGGACCCGACAGCCCGCGCTCGGTCGGCTGGACGCACGCCAGGACCCTTCGCCTGGCTGACGCCGACCGGCCCCTGCCCCTCGAGATCGGCGGCAGTATCGCCCCGGTCGATGTCGAATTCGAGACCTATGGGCGTCTCAACGAGGCCCGCGATAACGCCATCCTCATCTGCCATGCCCTCAGCGGCGATGCCCACGTCGCCGGCTGGGACGCCGAGGCCGAGAGCCGCGGGCGTACCTGGCGCGTCCGCAAGCCGGGCTGGTGGGATGACGTCGTCGGACCCGGCAAGGCCATCGACACCGACCAGTACTTCGTCGTCTGCTCGAATGTCCTCGGGAGCTGCTACGGCACCACCGGACCCGGCAGCATCGACCCGTCGACCGGCCGGCCCTACGGCCTGGCCTTCCCGATGGTGACGGTTTCGGACTGGGTCCAGCTCCAGGCGCGCCTGCTCGACGCTCTCGGCATCGACCGCCTGCACGCGGTGGTCGGCGGCTCGCTGGGCGGCCAGCAGGCGATCGAGTGGGCCCTGGCCTACCCGGAACGCGTCGGCCGCTGCGTCGTCCTGGCCGCCAGCGCCCGCCTCTCGGCGCAGGGCCTCGGCTTCAATGCCGTCGCCCGCCATGCCATCATGCACGACCCCGACTTCCGCGACGGCGACTACTACGAGCACCGGCCGCCTCAGGACGGCCTCGCCGCCGCGCGCATGCTGGCCCACATCACCTACCTCTCCGGCAAGGGCATGGATATCAAGTTCGGCCGACGCATCCAGGACGGCGCCCAGGCCCGCAGCGGCTTCGATATCGAGTTCCAGGTCGAGAGCTACCTCGACTATCAGGGACGTGCCTTCGTCGAACGCTTCGACGCCAACAGCTATCTCTACATCACCCGCGCTATGGACTACTACGACGCGGCGGCGCGCTGGGGCGACGGCGATCTGGTGAAGGCCTGCGCCCGCATCCGTGCCCATGTCCTGGTGGTGTCGTTCTCGAGCGACTGGCTCTACCCCCCCGACGAGTGCCGCGAGTTCGCCATGGCCCTCATGCGCAACCGTATCCCGGTCAGCTACCTGAAGGTCGAATCGGACTACGGCCACGACGCCTTCCTCGTCGAAACCGCCACCGTCGAACGGCTCCTGCGCGGCTTCATCACCACCGCGCCGCCCGACACGGCGGTGCAGCGCTGCGCCCGCCAAGGAGGCTGCCGATGCTGACCTCACCCCACGCACCCCGCCCCGGCCTCCCGCCGGAAGTCCTGCGCCGCCTCGCCGCCAGCGACCCCGACGCCAGCCTCGAGAGCCTGTCCTCTCAGGCCTGCCCGGCCGCCGGCGCCGCCGCCGACAGCGGCGCCGACAGCCACCGCTGGCAAGACCCCATCATCGCCGAGCTCGTCCCCAGCGGCGGCAGCGTCCTCGACCTCGGCTGCGGCGACGGCGAACTCCTCGCCGGGCTGATGGCCACACGACAGGCCTGCGCTCAGGGCGTCGAACTCGACCAGGAGGCCGTCCTGAACTGCATCGCGCGCGGCGTGCCGGTCTTCCATGGCGACCTCGACGAGGGCCTCAGCGGCTTCCCGGATGCCAGTGTCGACCTGGTTATCCTCGAGGAGACCCTGCAGACCCTGCATCGCCCGATACGCGTCCTCGACGAGATGCTCCGCGTCGGCCACCGCGGCGTGGTGTCATTCCCGAACTTCGCCCACTGGCGCGTCCGCCGCGAGTTCGCCACCAGCGGCCGCATGCCGGTGACGCCGGCCCTGCCGCACCACTGGCACAACACACCGAATATCCACCTCTGCAGCATCCGCGACTTCGTGGCCTGGGCCGTGGCGGCGCGCGTGCGCGTCCTCGAGGCCCACGTCCTCGCCGATGGCCAGGCCAGGCCCCTGCGCGATGGCGATAACCTCGTCGCGGAAGAGGCGCTCTTCGTCCTCGAACGCGGCTGAGCACACCTCGCAGTGAACCCCGAGGGTCAGCGTTGAGCGTTCGGCGTTGGGCCGCGGGGACGCGGCCCTTGGGCTCGGGACACGGACGGCCACAGACCCGCACGGACGTCCACGGACGGGCCTTGCCAGCTTCGGCGTTGGGCGTTCGGCGTTCGGCGTTGGGCCTCGGGCGTCCTCTTCCCCGCGAGGCCTCGCCGCGCGACCTTTCAGGAGGGCACGTCGGTGACGGACAGCAGCACGACCACGCCAGACAACCGCACCCCGGATGGAGCCTCTCCTGAGGCCCTCCTGGCGCTCCTGCGCGAGCGCCGCAGTTGCCGGCGCTACGACGCCGAGCGGCCCGTGCCGCGCGCCCTCATCGACACCTGCGTCGAGGCCGCCCGCCTGGCGCCCTCGGCCTGCAACCGCCAGCCGTGGCGTTTCGTCGTCGCCGACGACCCGGCCATGGTCGCGCGGCTGCGCACCGAGGGCAAGCGCCTCGGCATACCGCACCCGTGGTGGTCACGGGTCCCGGTCTTCATCGCCGTCTGCGTCGAGCGCCAGTTCCTGACGCACCGCATCGCGCCGATGGTCACCGGCATCCAGTACGACCTGATCGACCTCGGCATCGCCGGCGAACACGTCGTCCTGGCCGCCACGGCACTGGGCCTGGGGACCTGCTGGATCGGCTGGTTCGACGAAGGCGCCGTGCGGCGCCTTATGGGCCTCCCGAGGGGCCTCCGGGTGGCGGCCCTGATCACCCTCGGCTGGCCCGACTCAGCGCCGCCCGCCGGCCCGACGTCACGCCTGGCCCTCGAGGACATCCGCCGCTGGAACACCTGGGGCTGAGGCCGCCGACGCCCGCGCCGCGGCCGCGCCGGCCACCGGGCGGATGTTCCATCCGTCTGGAAGCTGGAATCCCTGCTATGCGGAGCCTGGTCGGATTTCATCCTGGCATTGGTGGTCACTACTGTACGGCTCTTGTGTGGGAGGCCGCGGCCCCTTGCCACCAACGGGAGACCGGCGGCAGAGCCGCTGGTCTCCCGTGAATCGGGTCTTGCGTCACCGGCGGGTTACGGCCGGTGACGGAAGATCCGCCGGGGGCGGCGCCAGGCCCAGCGCCGCGAAGATCTTGTGATTCGCCTTCGGGAAGGGATACTCGCCAAGGCGGTCCCACGGCACCCACGCCACCGGGCGGCCGCAGCGCCAGGCGCCGACATCCCCCGCCGGCGTACAGCGGTAGGCACTCAGGGTGATCCGGAAGTGGCTGTAGGCATGACGGATCGTGCAGAGCCGCGCGCCGACCTGCACCGCCAGACCAAGCTCCTCCTGGAACTCCCGGGCGACGGTCTCCGCGAGCGTCTCGCCGGGCTCCTGCTTGCCGCCCGGGAACTCCCACAGGCCGCCGAGCATCTGCTCCTCGTCCCGCCGCGCGATGAGCACCCGGCCCTCATGCTCGAGCAGCCCCACCGCGACGCGGTAATGCGGCACCGCCGGCCGCGCCGAACGCACCGGCAGCTCGTTCACCCGACCTGCCGCCAACGCCAGGCACTCGCCCCGACATGGGCACTCACTGCAGCTCGGATCGCGCGGCCGGCAGACCAGCGCACCCAGTTCCATCAACGCCTGGTTGAATGCCGACGGATCGCCGCTCTCCTCCACCGCGGCACCCAGACGACGACGGACCTCGCGCGGCAAGGCCGCCTGCCGGCTGTCCTGGTCCAGACACCACAGCCGCGAGCCCACCCGGAGGACATTCCCATCGACTACCGCTATCGGCACACCGAAGGCGATGCTCGCCACCGCCGCGGCGGTGTACAGGCCGACACCCGGCAGACGACCCAGGACCCCCGGGTCGCCCGGAATCACGCCGCCGTGCTCGCCCATGACCAGCCCCGCGGCACGATGGAGATTCCTCGCACGGCGGTAGTACCCGAGCCCCTCCCAGGCCTTCAGGACCTCCTGAAGATCCGCCGCCGCCAACGACGCCAGGTCGGGAAAACGCGTCATGAAACGGTCGAAGTACGGCACCACCGTCGCCACCTGGGTCTGCTGAAGCATCACCTCGCTGACCCAGACACGATAGGGCGTCGGCGCCTCCCGCCAGGGCAGGATCCGGCGATGCCGGCGGTACCATCTCAGAAGCTGCGCAATCCAGGT